>OMSA01000095.1 GCA_900313645.1 uncultured Methanobrevibacter sp. | reverse complement strand
GGTGTAAAGTCCGCCTATCCCGAAATAGCTGAGGAAATGGCAAAAGCAAGGATTGAGCAGGCAAAAGATACAAACTGCAAAACATTAGTAACAGCATGTCCTTTCTGCAAACTCAATCTTGAAAATCCTGATCTTGAAGTTCTGGACTTGTGTGAATTTTTAGTAAAATATGGTGATATGGATGGATAAAAGTGAACTTGAAACTATGAGAAAATCTTTTAACACAGTTAAGAGAAGGTCAGATTCCATTAAAAATTCACCATCAACCTTAAGACTTAAAAAAAGGGTCAGCGAAATTAAAAAAGAGTCCATTGAAAACAATGAGCACTATTTAAAACAGGCTATTGAATCATTTAAAAGAAATGACATTGAGGTTAGAATAGCCGAAACTTGTGATGATGCATTAAAATTTATTGACGAACTGCTTTTGGAATGTGGTGCATCTGCTGTTGCAAAGGCAAAATCAAATACATTGGGTGAAATTGATCTTAAAGCCCATCTTGCCGATAAAAACATTGAAGTTGTTGAAACTGATTTGGGAGATAGGATTTTACAGCTTAAAAAGACTGATAACAAACCGGTTCATCCAACTGGTCCTGCTTCTCATCTGAACGTTTCAAGCATTAAGGACATTGTCAATGAATCTCTTGATTCAAATGTCGATGCGGTTCCAAGAGAAATTATGGAAGAGGTAAAAGCCGATGTACTAAATCGCATAAAAAATGCCAATGTAGGTATAAGTGGAGCCAATGCCATTGCATCCGAAGAAGGGTCATGTGTAATGGTGCACAATGAGGGTAATATTTCATTAGTTTCACTAAAAGATTTGCATATAATTGTAGCTGGAATTGATAAAATAGTGCCTACTTTGGAAGACGCAATCTCTATTGTAAAGCTGGAGACAATATTTGCAACAGGAAACTTTGTAACATCATACATGAATGTTATTTCAGGACCATCAAAAACAGCTGATATAGAAAAGAAACTTTTAAAAAATATGTATGGTGCCGAAAGGGTTGTTGTAATATTGCTGGATAACGGCAGAAGCGAAGCGACAGCCGAATGCATGTACTGTATAGGATGCGGAAATTGCATTGTTCACTGTCCTGTATACAATGCGGTCGGAAATGAATTCGGTTTCAATAATTATCTTGGCGGACGAGGAGTTGCAATGTCAAAATTCATCGGTGATGATGAGGCCTGTTATGAGTCAGGTCTTTACATGTGCACTTTATGCGGTCTGTGTACATTGAACTGTCCGGTTTCAATTCCAACTAACGAAATTCTTGAGAAAATGAGGCAATACTCAGCTGAAAAAGGATTCTATCCGAAAGCTCATGGAAAGATTAGGGACAACGTTTCTAAAAATAATTCTCCTTACTGATTTTAAAAAATTTCTTTAAAAACAATAATATTATAAATAATAAAGAAGTAATATTATTATATTATAAAATTATATTTTATTGGAGGAAATATATGCTTCTATTAATTAGTCCTATAAATCATGAAGAAGCTCTCGAATCAATTAAAGGTGGAGCAGACATTGTTGATGTAAAAAATCCTAAAGAAGGTTCTTTGGGCGCTAATTTCCCATGGGTTATTAAAGAAATTAGGGAATTGACCCCTGAAGACAAGCTTGTTAGTGCTACTTTAGGTGATGTGCCTTACAAACCAGGTACAGTTTCACTTGCAGCAATGGGTGCACACGTTTCCGGAGCAGATTATATTAAAGTTGGATTATACGGAACAAAAAACCATGATGAAGCTGTTGAAGTCATGGAAAACGTTGTAAAAACTGTAAAAGATATTAGTGAAGATACAATTATTGTTGCAGCAGGTTATGCTGATGCTCATCGTGTCGGTGCAGTCGATCCTATGGAAATACCAAAAGTAGCAAAAGATGCAGGATGCGACCTTGCAATGCTCGATACTGCTGTTAAAGATGGTCATACATTATTTGATTATTTAGATATTGATAAATTACAAGAATTTGTAGATGAAGCTCATGGATACGGCTTGAAAACCGCACTTGCAGGTTCAGTTAAAAAAGAACAATTGAAACCATTGCATGACATCGGATGTGATGTGGTGGGTATCAGAGGTGCTGCTTGTGTAGGTGGAGATAGAAATACTGGTAAAATCCACCATACTGCTGTTGCTGAGCTTAAAGAGTTATGTGATTCATTTTAATTAGGTGTTACTCATGTCATATTCAAAAAAAGTTCAAGAAGCAAGGATGTCTTTCACTTTCGATGATTTCCTTTTAACCCCTAATGCAAGTTATGTTGAACCAAAAGACATTGATACTAGAATTGAATTAGGAAAAGGAATTAAATTGAACATTCCTGTTTTGAGTGCCGCTATGGATACTGTTACTGAAGCAGAACTTGCAATAGCTATGGCACAAGAAGGAGGAGTGGGTGTAATTCACAGAAACATCACACAGGAAAGACAAGTCGAAGAAGTTAAAAAGGTTAAAAATGCAGAAGACTTAGCTGTCCGTGATGTCATAACTATTTCACAAGATTCCACAGTTGCTGAAGTACAGGCAAAAATGCAGGATGAATTAATCAGCGGTCTTCCGGTTGTTGACGGTGATGAAATTATTGGAATAATCTCCAAAAGAGATATCCGACCTGTTTTAAAATCAGAACCAAACAAAACAGTTAAAGACATAATGACTTCTGACGTTGTAACTGTCAATGAGGGAGTCAGCGCTGAAGAGGCTTTAAACATCGCTTATGAAAACAAGGTTGAAAGGCTTCCTGTTGTGCGTGATGGAAAGTTAGTGGGAATAATCACAATCAAAGATATCTTAAATCAAGCTCAATATCCTAACGCTGCAAGAGATAAAGATGGAAACTTCCTGGTTGCAGCGGCATGCGGTCCTTTTGATTTGGACAGGGCAATGGCACTTGACCAAGCTGGTGCTGATATAATTTCAATTGACTGTGCTCATGCTCACAATATGAATGTTGTTAAATTTACCGAAACAATCAAGGACAATATTGATGCTGAGCTATGTGTTGGTAACATTGCAACTGCCGAAGCTGCAGAAGATTTGATATCCATGGGTGTAGATGCACTTAAAGTTGGTATCGGTCCGGGTTCAATGTGTACAACCCGTATTGTAGCTGGTGTTGGTGTACCGCAACTGACTGCAATTTCTGATGTTGCAGATGCAGCTGCTGATGCAGGAGTTCCTGTCATTGCCGATGGAGGAATCAGATACTCAGGTGATGTTGCAAAAGCAATCGGTGCCGGTGCAGATGCAGTAATGCTCGGTAATTTACTTGCAGCTTCATACGAAGCCCCAGGAGACATTGTTGTCATGAACGGTAAACAGTATAAGAAATACCGTGGAATGGGATCTATGGGTGCAATGACCAGTGAATTTGATGGTGGAGCAGACAGATACTTCCAAGGTCAAAAAAGTAAAATGAACCACACTAAATATGTTCCTGAAGGAATTGAGGGAGCTGTTCCATATAAAGGAACCGTTTCTGAAATACTGTTCCAGTTAGTGGGTGGTTTAAAATCATCAATGGGTTATTGCGGTGCTAAAGATATTGCTGCAATGAAAGAAAAAGCACAATTTGTTAGAATTACAAGTAGTGGTATTAAAGAATCCCACCCTCATGACTTGTTAATTACTAATGAAAGTCCTAATTATCCAACTCTTGATTAGTTGGATAAATTTCAATATTTTTTTGATGAGAAGTTGAATATGAGGCTAAGATTTATAGGAAATGATTTTTTCTCATCAAATTATTATATTTTAATTTAAAATTCGTGTTTTTTCTTAAAATCACTTAATTTTACCAAACCTTTAAATATTAGTTAATCTAATATTATCATATTAGATAATTTTATGATTATTTTAATAATCAATTTATTTTAAATTTTAATTATTATGGAGAGAATATAAATGGCAAGAACTAAAAAAGTGGGTATTACAGGTAGGTTCGGTGCAAGATACGGAAGAAAAGCTAAAAGATCTGTTAAAATCATTGAAGAAAACATGAAAAAAAATCATGTTTGCCCTAAATGTGATAGACCATACGTAAAAAGACAAGCTGCTGGAATTTGGAAATGCAGAAAATGTGGTGCAGTATTTACTGGTGGAGCTTACGTTCCACAAACTCCTATGGCAAAATCTGCAGCACGCAGTATTAGAGATATTCGTGTGGAGGAATAGTCTTGTATAGATGTCCACGTTGTGGAGCAGAAGTAGACCATAAAAGCTACATGGAAAATAAATGTCCTAAATGCAGATATAGGATTTTATTTAAGAATGTTCCAGAAACAACAAGAATTATAAAAGCAAGATAATATCTTAGCTTTTACTAAATTTTTTACTATTTTTGATTTAAATGTTAATTTCAACTTCTAGAAAACCTTCTCAGAAAACTAGGAAGTTCTGTAAAAATTTAGCTCGTGCAACAGGTTCAAGTTCTGTCAACAGAGGCAAAATGAACATGCGTGAGTTGTTATTGAAGGCACTGGAGTTGGATGAATATAATTTGGCAATTGTAAATGAAATTAAAGGAAATCCGAGTAGAATTTCTTTTTATTCAAATAAGGGAGAAATATTGCTTACAATTCTGATTGGAGTTACTCTTGATAATGAAAAATTAAATATCGCTCCATCAAAAAGAAGTGGATAAGCTTAACGTATTAAGCGAAATCTTTGATTTGGATTTAGTAGACAAAGCTGATGATAATTATATTTTGATTTCTAAAAGTGAGGATTCTGAAGCAAGAATTCATTTTATCAATAAATTTGGAGACAAACTTCACTTCCAGATTAACGTTAAAAAGATTTTAGAGGTTTCAAATGATTGATCAAAGCCCTCTTGAATCTGTTAAAAGCGACATAACTGTTGAATTCGATAATGATGCTCAAGCAAAAATCGTTTATGAATCAATCCTTTTGGAATTTGAAACTGCTCCTGATTTTAGATCATCAATGACTCTGGAATTGGATGGCTCTAAAATTTTAATTAAAATTGATGCGGAAGATTCTACCTCATTTAGAGCTTCTGTAAACTCAGCAATTAAGTGGATAAATTTAGCATTAAAAATAAATAATTTAACAAATTAATACTTATATAATTAAAAAAGGTGATAATATGGAGATTCCTGAAAATATTCAACAACAATTAAATCAGTTTCAACAATTACAACAACAAGCTCAAGCTGTAACCATGCAAATTCAAAATGTTGAAGTACAAATTCAAGAAACTGAAAAAGCATTAGAAGAACTTAAAAAAACCGATGAAAATACTGATGTGTTCAAACAAGCAGGTACTTTACTTATTAAAGTAGAATATGCTGATGCTTTAGCTGAAACTGAAGAAAAATTGGAAACTTTACAATTAAGAAAACAGACTATGGCTCGTCAAGAAGAAAGAGTCATGAAAAAACTTGAAGAAATGCAAGCTACTATCCAAGCTGCAATGCAAGGTATGGGCCAATAGGCTTATTATCTTTTTCTTTTTTTATTAGATTTTTATGTCAAAACTAAAAGTATTATCTCAGGATGATTTGGCCAGAATTTCTGATGAGTTCGGTGAAATCCTTGAAAATGAAGTTTCAAAATCACTGCCATCCAAGGAAATTGAAGATTTGGACTTGGACATTGTTCTTAGCTATGATGACGGTCAATTGGATGTTGATGTAGATGTTGGAGTTAGCTTTGATGAGTTATCTGAAATCAACCAGGAACAAATAGCCAATGCAATTGATGAAGCTTATTTAAGATTCGATTCATATATTGATGAGAATTTTAGAGAATAATTATTTTTTTTAAATTTTTATGTATTACTTTTTTATAAATTTATATTATATTAAGTAATACTTTTTTATAAAAAAGTATTTATATAACAAAGTTCAATTGTTATATAGAGTTTGAAGTAATCTCAATAGCTTAGCAATATTAGGACAAACA
>OMSA01000074.1 GCA_900313645.1 uncultured Methanobrevibacter sp. | reverse complement strand
GGGACGGAATTACAGTAATTGCAATGTTTTTATATCCCTTATCAAGAGCTATTTTTAAACCTTCAAGCTGGTTTAGCTCTGCAGTTTCAGGATTAAGGATTATGCTGTCCTTATCCTCAAGGTTCTTAATGACTTCAGGTATCGGTGTTGTGCTGATAAGGCCTGAAACTCTTCCGCCAACTCCCTGAACGACGCGGGGATTTGTCATGACTACGGTTCCTACACCGTCACATGCCCCTACAACACAATCTATGTTTCCCTTTTCCATGTTTGTTTTTAGGATTTCTGAAATGCCCACTGTCACCAGATCATCCATTTCCACTACCCTTTCGGGAGTGCACATTCCAAAGTCCTTGATTCTGAAGTTGATGTTTTTTCTTATGAACTCCTCGTTTAGCTCATCTACCTTATGCATTGCGTGAAACATCGGACAGTACTTCATGTCGGACTCGCCCACTTCTGTGATTTCGCCATTTTCAATGACTACACGAACTTTTCCCAATGTTTCTATGACATGTCTATCCTCTACCATATAATCACCATTACATAATATTATTTCAAACCACCATTAATAAGATATCGTTAATTAAAAATTACAGTCAAAAATAGTGTCTAAAATACTTTCAAAACATAAAGAAAAAATCCTATATACTAAAAACAAACATAATAATTATTGATTAGTCAACAAATGAGGGATAAAATTGACTCAAAAAAGTGAAGCTCAAAAAGGCAACATTACTCCGGAAATGGAATATGTTGCAAAATCAGAAAATATAGATGTAAACAAACTGGTTAAACTAATTGACAGCGGAAAAGTCGTAATTCCTAAAAATGTCAACGGCCATTCAAAGCCATGCGGTATCGGAGAAGGACTGAGAACAAAAGTCAACGCCAATATCGGCTCATCATCAAAGATTGATGATTTGGATTTGGAAATCAACAAGGCAAAGCTTGCCCAGGAATACGGAGCTGACGCAATAATGGACCTCTCAACAGGATCCGATTTGAAACTCTTTAGAAAAAAAATCATGGATGCAGTTGATTTGTGCATCGGAACGGTGCCTATCTATGAAGCCGGAGTTGTGACTTTGGCCAAAAACAGGGAAATCATCGACATGGACCCTGACGACATTTTCAAGGCAATCGAAAACCAGGCAAAAGAGGGAGTGGACTTTATGACACTCCACTGCGGAATTACAAAGGATTTGGTTGAAAAGCTAAAGGCAACAAAGCGTATGATGGGAATTGTAAGCCGTGGAGGAACATTCATGGCTTCATGGATCAATCATAACGGGCTTGAAAATCCGTTGTATGAAAATTACGATTATCTTCTGGAGCTTTCCTATGAATATGACATTACATTATCATTAGGTGACGGATTAAGGCCGGGCTGTCTGGCAGATGCAAGCGATATCCCTCAAATTCAAGAGCTTGTAAATCTCGGAGGCCTTGTCAAAAGGGCACAGGATGCAAACGTTCAGGTCATGGTGGAAGGACCGGGACACATGCCGTTAAACCAGATTAGGGCCAATATGGAAATCCAAAAAACAATCTGTCATGGGGCTCCGTTTTATGTTTTAGGCCCTCTTGTAACTGACCTGGCTCCGGGATATGACCACATTACAGGAGCAATCGGAGGAGCGATAGCCGCAACAGCCGGAGCAAGCTTTCTGTGTTACGTGACACCTGCTGAACACCTGTCCCTTCCAAGCCTTGAAGACGTGAAGGAAGGTGTTGTTGCATCCAAAATAGCTGCTGAAGCTGCAGACGTTGCAAAAGGTCTTCCTCAGGCATGGGAGCGTGAACGTGCAATGGCCCGTGCAAGAAAGGACTTTGACTGGGAAGGACAATTTGACCTGGCTCTTGACAAATCCAAACCTAGAAAGTACCGCGACAAATGCGAACTGGATGACGATGAGATGTGCGCAATGTGCGGAGAATACTGTGCCGTTAAAATAGCCAAGGGAGATTTCTAATGAAATACCAGGAACTTGTGGATGTTTACTCCGCTCTTGAAGCCACAACAAAAAGGCTTGAAAAGACTGAAATCATTTCAAACTACCTCAAAACCCTTGATTCAGAAACCATCGAAAAGGTGGGCCTTCTGATTTTGGGAGTCGTATTTCCTGCATGGAGCTCAGAGGAAATCGGAATCGGAGGAAAACTGGTTGAACGTGCAGTTGCGGAAGCTGTCGGAACCACACAGGCAGCCGTTGAGGATGCAGTTCGTGACGAGGGAGACATAGGTCTTGCCTGCATCAAACTCTATTCCAAAAAATCCCAGATGACATTCTTCTCACAGCCCCTTACAATCGACTTTGTATTCAACAGCCTCAGAAAGTTATCCCAGATTTCAGGCTCAAGGTCAACCAACAGAAAGATTGCAGTCATTCTGGAGCTTTTATCACAGGCAAGTGCAACCGAAGCTAAATATCTGACAAGAACAATCACAGAAGAGCTGAGGATTGGAGTGGGCGACGGAATTGTACGTGATGCAATAGCTGATGCATTTGACATTGACAAGGCGGTTGTTGAACGTGCACAGATGCTTACCAATGACTTTTCAGTGGTTGCAAGAACAGCAAAAGAGCTTGGAAGCGCCGGATTGGAAAAGCTTAATCTGACTCCCGGAACACCTGTAAAACCTATGCTTGCACAGCTGGCACCGCCTTTAGACGAAATCATTCCGGAAATGGGATGTGCCCTTTGTGATACAAAATATGACGGTATCCGTCTGCAGGTGCACAGAAACGGCGATGAGATAAAGATATTCACCAGAAGGCTTGAAAACATCACGCATGCGCTTCCGGAAATCGTTGAGCTTTTCAATGAACATCTGCCTCATGATGACTACATTGTCGAAGGTGAGGTTATAGCTACCCGTGACGGCAAGCCTCTGCCTTTCCAGAACGTCCTTCACAGGGTGAGAAGAAAGCATAATGTTGAAGAAGCAATGGAAAACGTTCCCCTAAAGCTGTATCTCTTTGACGTATTATACTACAGGGTTCCGATGATTGACGAACCTTTAAGAATAAGGAGAAAAACCCTTGAGGACATCGTTGACACTTCCGTGGATGAAATGAATCTCAGTACAATGAAAATGGGTACAAAGGACAATATAGACGAAATTCAGGAACTCTTTGAGACTTCAATAAACGAAGGCCACGAGGGAATCATGATTAAGGACGCCTCAGAACCTTACATCCCAGGACTTAGAGGCAAGAAAATGCTCAAATACAAAGCGGAACCTGAAACATTGGACATGGTTGTCATCGGAGGAACATACGGTATCGGTAAAAGGGGAGATTTTGTCGGATCATACCTGGTTGCCCTTAGAGACGAAAATGATGACTTCAAAAGCATTGCGCTTGTTGGTACAGGTCTTGACGATGCGACACTTGAATACCTGACCGGTAAAATGAAGGAACTTGAAATTTCAACAAAAGGCCGTGAAATCAAAGTAGAGCCGAAAATCGTTTTGGAGATTGCATTTTCAGAAATCGTCGAATCTCCCGAATACGAAACAGGCTATTCGCTTAGGTTCCCTGTTGTCAAAAACATCAGAAAGGACAAAAGCCCGATGGATGCGGACACCGTTGAAAGACTGATTTCAATGTACCATACAGGAAATTAAGGTAGTCTACACTACCACCCTTTTTTTATAAAACCAAAGCAATTTAGCAAAGCAAAATCCTATCGCCTATTTTTAGTCGAAAGACCAATTTTTAGAATATGGAAATTACAGATGACAAACTAATAAAAATTGCATTGATAACTTCCCTAATCGGAATCATCGGTTTGATAATATTCACACCGACAATAGAAGTCAAACAGGTCGACATTAACCAAATAAACCGTGGAATGATTGACGAGGAGATATCTGTAGACGGCGTGATTACAGACGTTGCACAGTCAAGCTCAAAGACCAGCTACTTTTTAACCGTAAACGATGGCAAGGCTCAGATTCAGCTGATAATCTTTGAAAATCAGGCGGCGGAAATTGAAGGGAAAAATCTGGATATTGAAGATTTCAAAAACAGAAAGGTTCAGGTCATCGGAACCGTTACCGAGTACAATTCAAATCTGGAACTGATTTTGTCAAGTGGCGACAGTCTGCGAATTATTAATTAACAATATCTATTTATTAATTAAAATCCAAAAATTAATTATACAAATTATAGGAATTTAGAACATGTCTGATAAAAAAAGATTATTTGGAACTTTTGGAGTTAGAAGAACTGCGAATGACGTTTTAACTCCCGAATTTGCCTCAAGACTTGCAGCCTGTTACGGAACACAAATCAAAGGAACTGTAGCTGTTGGTGGAGATACAAGAACCACAACCCCAATGCTTATGCAGGCTGTAATAGCAGGACTTTTATCATCAGGCTGTGATGTTGTGGATTTAGGAATCCTGCCAACTCCGGGCGTTCAGTATGCTGTTCGCAAATATTACGATGGTGGAGTAATGATTACCGCTTCACATAATCCTCCGAAATACAACGGTATCAAATTTTTGGATAAGGACGGTATTGGAATACCTGATGAAATGGATCTGGCGATTGAAAAGCTGTACTTTGACGGCGAACCTGACAGGGTTGAATTTTCCCAAATCGGCCAAATCTATAAAAACGACAAGATTATTGAAGAATATATTGATGAAGCCGTCTCCAAAGTCGACACAGAAGCCATCAAAAAGGCTAACTTGAAAGTTGTCGTTGACTGCGGATCCGGTGCGGGATGTTTTACAGCGCCTTACCTGATTAGAAAACTTGGATGTGACGTGACAAGTCTCAACTCACAGGCCGACGGATTTTTCCCTGGCCGTGACCCTGAACCTATTGAGGAAAACCTCCAGGAACTCATTAGCGTTGTAAAGGAACTTGGTGCAGATATAGGTCTTGCACACGACGGCGATGCCGACAGAACAATCTGCATTGACGAAAAAGGTAACTTCGTTTTAGGAGACAAAACATTTACCCTCGTTGAAAAGCAGATGCTTAAGGAAAACGGTGGCGGAACCATTGTCACCACCGTTGCGACTTCACAGGCAATTTATGACGTTGCTGAAGAGCATAACGGTGAGGTAATAGCCACTGCTGTTGGAGATTTGCTTGTTGCAAGAAAACTTAAGGATACTGACGGCCTGTTTGGTGGTGAAGAAAACGGAGGACTGATTTTCCCTGATTTCGTTTACGGAAGGGATGCTGTCATGACCGTTGCCAAGATTCTTGAGATTGTTGCAAAAGAGAAAAGGCCTCTCTCAGAACTGGTAGCAGAGCTTCCCGTTTACTATGCAAGCAAGATGAAAATCGAATGTCCTGACGATGAAAAGGAGTTTGTAATGCAAAGCATTGCAGATGAGATTAAAACAACCACTGACTTTGAATTGGATTTAACTGACGGTGTTAAAATATTAAAAGAAGACGGTTGGGTGATTATCAGACCATCCGGAACCGAACCTATTTTCAGATGCTTTGCGGAATCCGATTCACAAGAAAAAGCTGACGAGATGACTGAGTGGGGACTTGGTTTAATTAGAAAATACAGAAAATAATTAAACTCCAACCACCACTATTTTTTCTTTTATTTTAATTGAAATGTTGATTAATTAAACAGCATTTTTAACAAAACAAATTAATTTAATTATATCTATTTTTAAAATAAGAATATCAATAATGAAAATTTAGAGATTATAAAACAGTAATCTACATCAACCAAGATAAATATCTAAAAGTATTCCAAACATTCTTCTTTTAAGAAAAATGCATCCTCATTATCCGGACTTCTAAGCAATACCATATTGAAACTTTCAACGGCCTCTTCAAATTTACCCAATTCCATTAAAACTACACCTTTATTGAGTAAAAAATCAATGTTATATCTTTCAAGTGAAATGGCCTTGTTGAAACATTCCAGAGCCTCATCAAGTTTTCCCAAATCGATGTAAGCGTTGCCCATTCTGTTTATTGCAGCAGCATCCATTTCCGAATCATCAAGACAGACTTCAACAGCCTTGTCGAAAGATTCAATAGCTTCCTCAAGCATTCCCATATCTGTGAGAAGGTTTCCGCGTGAGTTCCACACTTCAGGGTTCTCACCGTCAATGACTATGAG
>OMSA01000144.1 GCA_900313645.1 uncultured Methanobrevibacter sp. | reverse complement strand
CTACAATGATCACTTCATAACAAGGCAAAGCTTCTCATGGATGAGCAGAAACAACAGGAAGGTATCATCCCCTGAGCTGGAGCCGATAATCAACTACACCGATTTGGACATAGAGCTTTTCATCCAGAAAAACAACGATGAGGGAATAGAATTCTACTACATCGGCAAGCTGACTCCCGTTGACCACAAGCAGGTATATAGGACAATCAACGACAAGGAGCAGCCTATTGTCAATTTCACTTTTGAAATTGATGTGGAAGTCAAGGACGAGCTTTATTCATATTTCGTCAATGACTGACTGGTCTTATTTTCAAGCAATATTCAATGTCATGCAATTCAGGTGATGGTATAAAAATATGAAGAATAAGGAATGTAATCCTCATTCCCAAATCATTTTGCAGCTACAGTATCGTAGTCTACAAGATATCCTTCTTGAAGGCCTCTGACTTCACAGCGAACGTTTTTGTGATTTTTGACGGCAAATGCGATTAGGTTATACTCGATTCCATCCTTTGTCACTGTCACATTCTTTTGATGTGAGTATCCGATAGGTATTGCCCTTCCCTGGGCTTCGGCATGTCTGTATTCGGCATTGGCATCCTTCACCATCTGGTTCCATTCGCTCTCATTTATTTCCCATTTGTATCCCTTGTCCTCGAATTTCTTGAACTGTACCTGTTCTCCGGCCACTGCAGTCACTGCAATTCCTGCGACGAATACGCAAAGCACGACCAGCGTTATTTTTGTTTTCATGTTCATGTTTTCATCCCCTTTCCTGTTAGTACATTATGGTTATCATGATATATGTCTTTTTTTGATTCGATTGGCCCTGCAATCCCAATCTTGTGGATGCTTCAAAGCATTGGCTTTGGCCAACCCCAAATCATTCAAAGCATATTGAATATACCATTAATCAGATGCAATGCATAATCGAATCATTGATTTTAATCGTATGAAAATGCAATTAACTTGATGCATTCATTTTTCTTCAGCTAATGTCCAAAATCAGTATATCACTAAATCTTTATAACTTCCTAATTAAATATCTATAAATGATGAAGCTATTCTACAGTCAGGTCAAGGATTCGGTAAGATACGCCTTAAGCGACAGGAATTCAATCATATTCATAGGGATCCTGGCGGTGATCATTTCCATTGTCAGCAAGATCCCGGACCCTCATATGCCTCTTAGGGTATTGAGGGTTTTAATCTTTTTTATTGTGGGATACGGCTCATTCATATCATATTATACCCTCAAGGGAGAGGACAAGCATCCAAGCCTCAGACACTACAAAAGGATTTTCTGGGAGGGCTTCAAGAAGTCCTTAATAATAGCCATATATTCCATCGGGCTCATGTTCTTTAAGTATCATGCAGAAAATTACTTTGCTGTGGGAAACATCATTCTTGCAGCTGCATGTGTCATCCTTTTTGTATTGAACTACATCCTCATGATTGGCGGGCTCTTCAACAGATACCTCAACTGGGGAACGGTCATCAAGGCATTCGACATTCCCGAAATCATCAGGCTCATGAGGGTTTTCGATTTAGCGTCATTCATAAAGGTCCTGATTGCGGTAATCATAGCCAAGGTATTCGTGATTCTCATCGTCATCTCATTCGGCGAGGGAATGTTCCCGATTGAGATGATATTTTCCCTTTCAACATTCTTCCTGGCACCGTTTCTGTTTCTGGCCACAAAGAGGCTTGTTGGACTGAACGTGTACGTTCTTCTTGAAAATGCGAACCTGCTTAGGGAGTAGAATAAGTTTCAATTTCGAAAACAAAAGAAAAAATAAGGATTTTACTCCTTATTTGATTTTGATTTTAACTTTCTTGGTGACTTTATTATAGTATTTGTCACCTTTGAATGTTATGACTGCATTGTATTTGCCTTTTTTCTTAAGGTTTTTGATTTTAAAGACAGCTTTACCTTTGGCGTTGGTTTTTGCCTTGTAGGTTTTGCCTTTGACTTTCAAGGTGAGTTTCACCTTTTTCATTGCCTTGCCGTTATTGTCTTTTAGTGTTACTGTGTATTTTTTGACCTTTTTGGCTTTTTTGAAGGTTTTCTTTTTGGCAACTATTTTGGCTTTGGCCTTTTTAACGATTACCTGAACATTCCTGGTTGATTTGGCATATATATCATCACCATTGAATGTTATTATTGCAGTGTAGGTTTTAGGCACTAATTTAACCACGTTAACTTTCACCTGTCCGTTGGCATCAGTGACATATTCCCTAGCACCGTTCAGGTCAACAGTCAATTTGGCGCCGCTTAAAGCATTTCCGTTGGCGTCCTTTAATGTAATCACAAAATACCTGTTTATGTTGTAGGTTGCGGTAACCGCATCTGCAGTCAATACTGTATTGACCTTACTGACGGTTATGGTTGCATTGTTGATGGTTACATTGTCCAGTCCGATATAGGATGCGCTGACTTGATAAACACCATAATCATCAAATCTATGGACTGCCCACCAGGTACCATTGTCCGCATAATTTGCATTGATTTGAGTACTGTTTGCCAAGATAAATAGTAATTTACCCTCCCAAAGAATATCTTTTGGAATGTCAGATTTTGCAGTGATATTCACAGTCTTGTTGTTGGTTGCAAGTGAAGAAACATTTATAGAATACCTGACATTAGGCATTGTTATTGTTACTGTTCTGCACTTATTGAGATATTTCCATTAGTTACAGGAATGCTGCTGTTTGTTTTTAAATCAAATGTTAATTTATCACCTGAGCCATAAACTGTTGTAAAATTATTAACATTTAATGTAGGCGGATAAATAAATGTATTTACATTATCACCAGAATTTCTTTTAAAAATACAAGTATCTGCAGTAGTATACCGCTCCATACTAAAAATAGCACCACCATTACAAGCAGAGTTATCAGCAAAATTACAATTTGTCACATTACCAGTACTGTGGAAGAAAACTGCACCACCATTTGCAGTAGCAGAGTTGTCAGTAAAATTACAATTTGTTACAGTACCAGAACCTTCAAAGTCGATAGCACCACCATCACGAAATGCAGTGTTTCTAGTAAAATTACAATTTGTCACATTACCAGTACTGTGGAAGAAAACTGCACCACCATTTACAGTAGCAGAGTTGTCAGTAAAATTACAATTTGTTACAGTACCAGAACCTTCAAAGTCGATAGCACCACCACAACTGAAACCTCCAGTTGCTTTGTTATCAACAAAATTACAATTTGTCACATTACCATTACTATTAAAGCAAACTGCACCACCATTTGCAGTAGCAGAGTTGTCAGTAAAATTACAATTTGTTACAGTACCAGAACCTTCAAAGTCGATAGCACCACCATAACTGTAATCTCCAGTTGCTTTGTTATCAACAAAATTACAATTTGTCACATTACCATTACTATTAAAGCAAACTGCACCACCATACATTGTTGCAGTGTTGCCAGTAAAATTACAATTTGTCACTTCACCATTACTATTAAAGCAAACTGCACCACCATAATAGTTAGAAGCAGTGTTATTTGTAAAATTACAATTTTCAACACTATGGGTAGAACCTGAAATACTAAAGTAAATTGCTCCACCACGATTAGATGCAGTGTTATTTGTAAAATTACAATTTGACACAGTACCTGAACTGCTAAAGTAAATTGCTCCTCCATCACCATTATAATTAGCATTTTTAATTGTTAAGTTTTTAATTGTTACACCTGAAGCGGATACTGTAAATGCTCGAATGTTTGATCCTGTCATGTCAATGACTGCACCGTTACCGTTGATTACACCAGAAGTAGTAATTTCAATGGTGTCTCCGCCAGTATACCTGTAATAGCTTTTGGCCAGGTTTTTATCTCCACCAGAACCGATTTCCTCTATTAAGTCGTAATATGTGCCTTCGCCTTCACTCAGTATTTGCGAATCGCTTTCAGCATCATTTGCCTGTGTCAATGTGGTATTCTCTTCACTTGTCTTGAGATTGTCCTCTGTTGTTTCATCGTTTGAGGACAAATCCATTTGATTTGTATCTTTGCTGGCTACTGTCGTGTCGTTGGCATCTGCTGCGCAAACGCCTGCAATGCTTGCAAGAAAAATAGCCGTAATCAGTATAATCATGATTTTTTTGTATTTCATTTTTTCTCCCTTGTGAATAATATTTTTGTAAAAATGTTTTATAATAAACGAACAATATTTAAATCCATCGTTTTTAGCTAAAACATTCCATGATTGTGTGGGAGAGTTTATGTGCTGTTCGGCCTTGCAGCACTGGCGTGGTTTTAAAAAAAGAAGGGGTTGTAGGCTTTGAAGCCTACTTTACTGTAATTTTAACTTTCTTGGTGACTTTGCTGTAGTAGTTGTTTCCTGCAAACTTGACTGTTGCCCTGTATTTGCCCTTTTTCTTAAGGTTTTTGATTTTAAAGACAGCTTTACCTTTGGCGTTGGTTTTGGCCTTGTAAGTTTTGCCCTTGACTTTCAAGGTGAGCTTTACCTTTTTCATTGCATTTCCTACATTGTTTTTAAGTGTTGCTGTGTATTTTTTGACCTTTTTGGCTTTTTTGAAGGTTTTCTTTTTGGCAACTATTTTGGCTTTGGCCTTTTTAACGATTACCTGAACATTCTTGGTTG
>OMSA01000090.1 GCA_900313645.1 uncultured Methanobrevibacter sp. | reverse complement strand
CTGCGACAACACTAATCCTGGTGTAATATTTTATGATGGAGAGATTACGGAGGAAATGCAGGATTATGCATTCAGAGCCATTTATGAATTTATAACCATCGATGAGGCCGAAAAATTTGGAAGGTCTGTTGGATGTGAAATCCACAAGTTTAAAAAAGGAAGAGGAATAATCGGATCTATTGCAGCTATTAGTTTGCCATTAACTGACTATACTTTTGAACTTCTTGCATACAGGGCTCCCGAAAACTTCGGAACAGAAAGACAGATAGATTACGATTCAGTTTATGAAATGGACAGACTTACTTTTCCAGACACTTTTGAAAACATTGACTATAGTGAAGGCTATATTGCAATCGAGCCGAAAACACCATGTCCTGTTTTGTATGGAATCAGATCAAACAATGCCGAGACATTAAAAAAGGCTAAAAGCATTGTAGAAGTCAATGAAGTCATTGATGACTGGTGCATTTTCAAAACAAACCAGCATACCGATATGCACATACAGAAAGCTTCAGACATCGCTTCCATGAAACAGTTCGGCTGTTATGAGGTAACAGGTGAGGTTAAAAACAGGCCGACCATTATAGATGGGGGGCACATGTTTTTCTACATTGGCGATGAAACAGGCGAGATTGAGTGCGGAGCATACGAGCCGACAAAGGATTTCAGAAAAACAGTTTCCCATCTGCGCCCAGGCGATGTCATTAAAGTATACGGCGGAATCGGCGAGCAGAACACTTTCAATATTGAGAAGTTTCAGGTAATCGAATTAAATGATGTCGAGTATAAAAATCCTATTTGTGAATGTGGAAAAAGAATGACATCTGCTGGAAAAAATAAGGGATTCAAGTGCAAACGTTGTGGAAGGAGAATAGAAGATGACAAAAAAGTTCCTGTTACAATCACACGATTTTTAAAAAATTCTCAGTTTTACGAAACACCAGTTTCTGCAAGGAGACATTTATCAAAACCACTTTGTAGAATGAATTTAGAGTAAATAACTCTTTTTTAAATTTTTATAACAGATTTAACTAATTTTTAATTAAATTTTTTAATTCACTTTTTAGGAAATAATTGTAAATTTTTACCTTTATTTTTTCATATTATTAGAACTTTTGAGAACTAAATCATACTACTTTATATACTAGTTTTCGGATAGTATAAGTAAATAGCATTTTAGTTATTGTTTGGTAGGAGGGGGTATTATTTCAAAAAATGATGATTCAATGAATGATATTCAACATATTTATCGTGAAAAAACTGATAAGCGAATTTTAAAGAAAAATCCATGGAAAGATTATGGATTGCACTTATCAGTACTTGTTTTAGCAGTTATTGCAATGTATATTGGTCCTATTGAAATTAAACTCACTGATAGTGTGGAAATTGCAGTAATGCCCTTATTATACACAATGGTATTGGGCTTGGTATTTTATCTGGCAAAACCTGTAACCTGGATTGAACGAAAGCAATCCCGTGTTGCAGAGGGAGCAATGATGCTTTTTATAGGCATTCTGATTGCCAAGTTGGCAGTTTCCAGTGGTCAGTCAATGCATTTATTGTTTGAAATGGGTCCTGCATTAATGCTTCAGGAACTGGGGCATTTGGCGACAATCCTGATTGCACTTCCTGTTGCTTTGCTTTTAGGATTTAAAAGGGAGACAATCGGCATGACAAATTCCATTGGTCGTGAACCTGAAGTTGCGGTTGTTGTCGATAAATACGGATTCAATTCTCCGGAATCAAGGGGAATTTTTGCATTGTTCATTGTCGGAACAATGATTGGGACGGTATTTATTAGTTTCCTAACAAGCATTTGCGTTTCTATTTTGCCATTGCATCCTTATGCTTTTGCCATGGCAAGCGGAGTTGGTAGTGCAAGTATGAATGCTGCTTCTTTAGGACCTACTCTTGCGGCGTTTCCGGCATTGGAAACAAATATCGAAGCCTTTGCAGGATTCAGTAATTTGCTGTCATTTTCAGTTGGAATTTATATTGTAATATTCATTGCACTTCCTTTAACTGAAAAGTTATATGAACTTCTGGAACCTAGAATTGGAAGAAAACCTATTGTTGATGAAGGGGGTGAATAGATGGTCGAATTGATTGACGGGTCTGAAAATGTTTCCGTTCACGGCATATTTAATTGGATCTTGCTTCTGACAATATTTTCAATTATTACAGTAGTCGCCAATTTTATAGGATATGAACATCCTATTGCAGATTCTCTGATTGGAATGGCAATTTTATCATTGATAACCCTTGCAGGAGTTTGGATGGAAAGATATCTACCTTTAAACATTTCATCAATCATCTATATCAGCGTTATTGGAATAGCTCTTGCATTTCCTGGAATGCCGACATCCGAAGTTGTCTCATATTATGTGTCTCAGGTGGAACTTCTATCAATAGTCACAGTATTTTTAGCTTATGTGGGTATAGGTATGGGAAAAAGCTGGAATGAGTTTAAAACTCTTGGAAGCCGTGCAATCATCATTACTATACTTGTTATTGCTTCCACCTATCTTGGTTCGGCGTTGGTGGCGCATATTGTTTTGGTCATGACTGGTGTTCCAGCATGATTTTTTTCCTATTTTGTGAAAAGTATTACCGTCTTTTATTCTCATCTAGTGAATTTTTGGCATTTGAATGCTATTAATTTATATAATATGTTTTGAGAAAATATTATGTATACTATAATTGATTAATTATAATTTTCAACGCAACTTAGGAGTGGATTTTATTCCGGATAAAAATCAGGATGACCATGTTGAACATATTTATAGACAAAAAACGGATAAGCGTATTTTAAAGAAGAATCCTTGGAGAGATTACCGTTTACATGGAACTGTACTTATTTTAGTAATTATTGCGGAATTAATCGGAACTATTAAAATCCCTCTCACAAAAGATGTTGCAATTACAATAATGCCTTTAATTTATACAATTATTTTAGGTCTTGTTTTTTATTTGGCCAAGCCAATCAAATGGATTCAAAGAAAGCAGGCCCGTATTGCTGAAGGGGCAATGATGCTTTTCATTGGAGTTTTGATTGCTAAACTGGCGGTTTCCAGTGGTCAGTCAATAGGTTTAATCTTTGACATGGGTCCTGCATTGATATTGCAGGAACTTGGGCACCTGGCAACAATTTTGGTTCTTCCAATAGCATTGCTTTTAGGATTCAAAAAAGAATCTATTGGTATGACAAATTCCATTGGAAGGGAACCGAACGTAGCGGTTGTTGTAGACAAATACGGCTTCAACTCTCCAGAATCAAGAGGAGTATTTGCCATATTTATCATCGGAACCGTTATCGGTACAATATTCATAAGCTTTTTAGTAACACTTTCACTGTCCTTCTTGCCACTACATCCTTATGCATTTGCAATGGCCAGTGGTGTTGGAAGTGCAAGTATGAATGCTGCAGCAATAGGACCAACTCTTGCGGCATTTCCGGGAATGGAAACTCAAATTGAAGCATTTGCAGGTTTCAGTAATCTACTTTCATTTTGTGTAGGAATCTATATTGTAATATTTGTAGCGCTTCCTTTAACAGAAAGATTGTATAACTGGCTTGAACCGAAAATTGGAAGAGACTCAATACTTCCTGCAAAAAAGGAGGATGATTAAATGCCTGATTTGATTGACGGATCAGAAAATGTTACAGTTCACGGTATTTTTAATTGGATTTTGCTTTTAATCATATTCTCTGTAATCACAGTTATAGGAAACTTTTTAGGCTATAAACATCCGATGACCGATTCCTTAATTGGAATGGCGATATTGTCCTTAATCACTCTTGTAGGTGTATGGCTTGAAAGATACTTGCCTTTGAATGTTTCTTCAATTCTTTATATCAGTATAATGGGTATTGTTTTGGCTTTCCCAGGTATGCCTACATCAGATTTCGTTTTATATTATGTTTCCAAAATCGAACTTTTATCTATCGTTACAGTATTTTTAGCATATGTAGGTATAGGTATGGGTAAAAGTTGGGATGAATTTAAAGCTTTGGGCTGGAGAGCAATTGTTATTACAGTTTTGGTTATTGCGGCAACTTATTACGGTGCAGCTATTGTCGCACATATTGTACTTGTCTTAACCGGTGTTCCTGCTGCTTAAGTTTAAACTTAACTATTTAATACTACTTTTTACATATACAATATTAGGTGTTTTATGTTTTTGCAAAATATCTCTAAATTTATTTCAAATTACAGATATGAACAGGCAACTGCGGAGTCTATAACCGTTATTAAGGCAGCATTTCTGGACTATTTTGGAGTAACCTATAGGGGAATAAACGAGCAGGCTTCCCAAATAGCATGTTACACTATCGATGAAATATTTAAGGGAAATTCAGATTTAAATTTAAAAGCATCAGTCATAGGAACAAACTACAAGACTGATGTGCTTCATGCAGCCTTTGTCAACGGTGTTGCAGCCCATGTGCTGGAGCTGGATGACGGTCATAGAGGTGCTCAAATTCATTTGGGTTCAGTCGTATTTTCAACTGCTCTTGCAATAGCCGAAAGTCATGATTTGACAGGCAAAGAATTCATTGAAGGAGTTATGGTAGGTTATGAAATCGGAATCCTTCTTGGAAAAATTGTAAATCCTCAGCACAGAAACAATGGATTTCATACAACCGGAACTATTGGTGCCTTTGTTGCAGGTGCAGTAGCATCAAAACTGCTTAAACTGGATGATGAACAGATATTGAATGCTTTGGGTTTATGTGGAACTCAATCAGCAGGTCTGTTAGAATCAGACCATGGCGGATCCATGGGTAAGGCGCTCCATGTTGGAAAAGCAGCATATAATGGAATTTTATCTGCATATCTTGCAAGAAACGGATTTTGAAAACGTTTTCAATGATGTGGGTTCTGTAAGGGTAAGGGATATCTACTTTAAAAAATATCCGTTCTGCAGACATATTCACTCATCAATCGACACAGCATTAAAACTTAAGGCAAGCATCGGAGACGAATATGATCATATACAGAATGTGGCCATCAAAACTTATTCTGTTGCGGCAGATCACAACAATTATCATCCTAAAAATCTTGAAGAGCTCAAACAGAGTTTGCCGTACGCTGTTGCAATAGCGCTGGTGGTTGGTGAAGCCAGTGTTGATGATATAAATCAGCTTATTGAATATGGTCTTCTGGACAATTATTCAACCGTTGATAAAGTAAACAGCATAAAAAATTTGGTAAACCACATGACTATCGTATCTGATGATGAGTTTGATGAGCTTTATCCGGACAAGAGGCCGTCAAATGTTATAATCAAATTGGACAAGAACTTCAGAAATGGAGTGTTCCAAAATGTCACA
>OMSA01000120.1 GCA_900313645.1 uncultured Methanobrevibacter sp. | reverse complement strand
GTGTTGATTAATTTGAAGTAAGGTATGCCGCTTCCGACAACTTTACCGATATAATAACCCAAAGCACCGAAATCCGCACCGGACAGTTCGGTGTTTACATTAACAACGAGATTAGGTTGACGGTTCTCATCCAAATGGAAACCATAAAGCGGGGTTTTACCGACAATGGCTGCTGCAAGAGCTGCAGGTCCTCCTTCACGATTGCTTCTGGCACCAATTACGGAATTGACATATGCAACAGCAGATGATTCTGACCATGAAACATGGTCTCTGAATCTTGGAACGTTACCTACAAGATAAGGAGTGCAGGTACATGTTTTTGCAATTCCCAAATCGGCATATGCATCGACAATCTCATTTTGTTTAATCGCAAAGTATTCAGGAAATCCCAATTCCTTCCAATTGTCCAGGTCAGTTCCAGGCGGATTCAATGAAGCATTGATGGTGGCTTTTCCGGACCCATCTTTTGCCAGATCCTGCAAGTACTCCAAACCTGCTTCGCCGATTGTTTTATAAGAAACACCTGATACCTGAGCGGAGGTAATGTCAACCAATTTAGAAGCACCGTAGATATCTCCAAGCGCGACTAAAATGTCCATACTTTTACGGATAGTTTCACCGTATTCCCCATCACACATTGCTTGTTCTTCTTTTGTTAAAAACATATTAATCATTATTTAATTGATATTCAACCATGTCATCCACTAAATGTAGGAACTGGTCTTTTGCCTCATACGGAATCATCGCACCAGCAGCAATATCATGACCTCCACCGGTTCCCATAAAGTTATTAGAGGAATCCATTAACGCTTTTCCAAGGTTTACACCGCGAGCTACCATTTCGCGAGTTGTACGCCCGGAAATCTTAATGTCCTTGTGAAGTCTTGACATTCCGATAACTGGTTTTGAAGAATCCAAAATCTCAACAGACAATCCTATACTTGCAATAGTTCCCATTACAGATTTCAAAACTTTATCTTCAGAGTATAAGTACTGAATAGCATTCAATTGAACGGCACCTTCACGTTTAATCCATTCAAGGCCCTTAACAATCTGGTCGCGGTATTGGCGCTGAAGCCTGATTGCCGCATCAAGTGCCTGGTCTCTTTCACCAAGAGCAATGCTTAAACCTAAGCCTTGCTTTTTGTTTTTACCGCATGCATCAAGAATATAGGAGTACTCCTCCAAATCCCTGAGAAGTGGAATTTCACTTGGAACTGTATAGCAGTCTCCGAAAATATCCGGATTGATGCTGACAAGCGCATCTTTTAGAAGGTCCTTTTCCTCGTCTTCAAGGTCTGTGAATTTAATTCCGTAAGACAAGTTCATCTTTTCCAAAAATTCTTGAGCGCCTTCCAGATCTCCACTGATACCAGGCAATGGCGGTGAAAAAGTATATGCCAAAGATTTAAAAATAGGTTCTGAAGCTTTTGAAACGATTTTCAAACCTTCGTGAATTTCAACAATTCCGCTTTCAACAGCGTCATTTAAAATTAGTTGATTAACACCTGTAAAACCGTCTTGGCCTTGCATATCTCCAAAAGCACCGATAAGTGGGAAATAAGCTAAGTGTTTTTTATCAAGTTCACGGACAGCCAAATAGGCTGAACCTGCACCACACAAGTCCCTGCTTCCGTCTATATCAAATAGATGAGGGTTGATGTGAACCACATTACTTTCTGATTCAACATCACTGACCTGGTGGTGGTCAGCAACTATAACGTCATGCTTATAAGTATTTAATTCCTTAATGAAAGGACTTCCCATGTCTGAGAAGATAAATAAATCATATTTTTCACTTCTAAGCTGATTTACAATATCTTCCTTTAGACGTGGAATTAATGAGGTATGAAATTGAACTCCTTCCTCTTTTAGAGCATTAGCTATAACTGCTGCCGCTGATATACCATCAGCGTCGTTATGAGAAATAATTCTTATAACACTATCATTGTCAATATGCTCCTTGAGCATATTTGTGGCTTCGCTAGCCCTATTTAACAAGGAGTGCTGCTTCTCTTGGATTATATCTCCATCCTTCTGGTAATGCACCTTCACTTACATAGTAAGATGCTAATCTTCTGATTCTAGCTTCGATAATAGTTAATCCTCTTTTAGAGTGTAAATCTTTAGGATTTTCTTCTAAGTGGTCTCTGATGTTAACTGCCCTTTTGATTAAGTTTAATAAATCTTCTGGGTATTCACCAGCTTGACCGTTTCTTTTTAAAATTTGAGTGATTCTTTCACCAGTTACGTCTTTAACTGATGGAATTCCGTATTGGTCTCTTAAGATAATACCGATTTCGGAAGTACTTTTACCTTCTCTGTTAAATTTTAAAATCATTTCTTCAATTTCTGCGTCACTATAAGTTACCCATTCTGGTCTTGCCATAATATAACCTCTTAATATTTTTATAAATAAGCCCAATAAGTATAAAATTATTCTTTAGCAGCATACCATTTAATAAAACTTTCTAAAGAATTTTTTCTATGAGAAAATTGGTTTTTTTCATCAGTTGTGAGTTCGCCGAAAGTCTTGTCTAAACTCGGGACATAAAAAATTGGATCAAAAGCAAATCCTAAATTTCCTCTCTCTTCAACTGCGATTTCTCCTTTGACCTTGCCTAAAAAGATCTTGGGCTCAGAATTGGGGGCGCAGTACCCAATAACTGACCTGAATTCGGCATAACGGTCAGAGGTATCGGTTAATAACTTTAAAATTCCTTGGTTGCCCAGCGTATCTTGAACATAATGTGAATATGTTCCAGGGAAACCTTTTAAAGCTTTAATGAATAAACCAGCATCTTCTACAATCACAGGTTTTCCTAATTTATGACTGGCATATTTTGCGCCTGACATGGCCACCTGCTCAAGAGTTCCTTGAGGTTCTTCATAGCCTAAGTCAATATGCTCTAAAGAAATGTCATAATTTTTGAAAATATTCTCTGCTTCTTTAACTTTATGTTCGTTACCAGTTATAAATGTTATCATATTTTTAAATTTAGTAACGGTTTATATTTATATGTTGGTTAATCAGTGAGTATATCTTCCACGTGATTCAATATCTTCAATGGCCTTTAGTATTGATTCATCACCGTAACCTTTTAAAACCAAATCAAAATATCTTAAAGCCAGATTATAGTCAATGCTTTGCAGTGATTTTTTTAAAACAAGCAAGTCAACGGCCTTATCCTCTTTCATGTTTGAATATCGGCCCAGTCCGAAATCAATGAAAATCAAATCGTCACCGCGAAGAAGTATGTTTGATGTTGTAATGTCTCCATGAATGATGTCAAATGAATGGAGCTTGGAAATTTCCTCACCCAATCTGAATGCCAAGTCATCATCAATGACATCCTTCAGCATGCTACCGTTGATTTCCTCCATTGTGATAATTTTATTTTCCAAATCAATATCATACAGCACAGGTGTTTTAACGCCTGCCCTTTTTGCGTCACTCAGGAGCTTTGCTTCCTCTTTGGTTCTTGCCTTTCTAATCTTATTGTCTATTTCAGAAATCCTATAGTTTTTAACAACCCTGTCTTTCAAGACAGCATTTTCGCCAAGATAATTGCCTTTAACGATGTTTGACTCCGCACCTTTTGCTATCAAATCGTCTGATAGCTTCAGATAGCTTTTAGTATTGTCAATCCAGGGAATGTCTACTTCATCTGTTCTGAATTTCTGAATAATTCCTGTCTGATTCAAATCCATAGGTCCGAACTCTTCACACATTAAAAGACCCAGCCATGCAATCATGACCCCATTGTCACCGCAGAGCTTCATGTCAGGCATGTAGAATTTGGCTCCATGCTCTTCAGACATTGTTTT
>OMSA01000182.1 GCA_900313645.1 uncultured Methanobrevibacter sp. | reverse complement strand
TTTAAAGCACGGCTTTTCATCTCGCCTGAAGACATCTTACGGGTAAACATCGGGATTTCAACGTTTTCCCTAACTGAGATGTTTGGAATCAGGTTATGCAGCTGGAAGATGAAACCTATCTTTTCGCTTCTGAAGTCGTTCAGCTTTTTGGAGGAGCTCAAGTCTTCGCCTGCAACGGATATTGAACCTGAATCCGGTATGTCCAGCGCTCCAAGCATGTTTAGAAGTGTTGATTTGCCTGAACCTGACGGCCCTATGATTGATACAAACTCACCGTCTGCAATTGTGAGGTTTAGTCCGTTCAACGCCTTGATTTTTCCGCCTTCATAGCTTTTATACAAGTCTTTTATCTCTACAGCATTCATATTCTCACCTCACTCATACCTCAACGCTTCTGTCGGAGGCAATTTCACCGCCTTGATTGCAGGATAAAGTCCTCCTATAATTCCAACCACTACCGCAATTGCAAATGCCTGTATGAAAATCTTTGCTGTAAAAAGCGGATCGATTCCCATCTGCGGACCCAGAAGTGTACATCCCAGAAATCCGATTAGAGATCCGATTATTGCTGAGACGATTGTAATCACCAGTGATTCTAGCATTGTATTGATGATGCCCAGCCCTCCGACAATGATTGCAAGAAGGGATATCGCCCAGGTTGAAGCCTGAAGCATGTTAAGCATGTCTGCCATCTGCTCCATTTCCATGACTGAAGTGATTGTTGTAATGTTGTCTCCATATTTAGCATCGATTCTGTCGGCAACAGTCTGAGGGTCTTCACCCTTGGCCACCTTGACATAAATGTTTGAGATTGAATCCTCATCGTCCATCAGCTTTCCGACTTTGGAAATTGAAGTGAAAACTCCTCCGGCCATGCTGGAATCCCCGGTTTCATAGATTCCCACAATCTCAAAGTCCTCGCCGTCGATTTTGATTGTGTCTCCCACTTTATAGTCATTGTCATCGGCATAGATTTCACCAAGAATGACTTCGTTTTCACCATCTTCCATGATTCTTCCTTCTTTCATGGAGATGTCCGCTAATGCGGTTCCTGCAGGATCTATACCAATTAAGGTATTCATGTAATCATCACCGACCGATGTAAGAACAACATAAATCGGATAGGCCTCCTCCACGCCCTGAACGGCAGAAATCTTATCTGTCCAGGAGGCGTCTATGGTATTTGTTCCATATGCAGAATCTCCGGTTTCCTTTCCTGAAATTGAAAAGTCGGCACCTCCAGCGTGGATTGTATCTTCAAAGGTATTTACCAAACCGTCTGTAATCCCACCAAGAGCTACAATTACTATTATACCTATTGCAATTCCGACAATGGCCAGAACTGCACTGGTCTTTCTCCTGAATGGGTTTTTAAGAATAAATTTTAAAAATGACATAATAGTAAATAGTAGTGGAACATATAAATAATTAATTATACCACAAGCCAAGATGCAAAAATCGGGTGGTGAAATGCACAAAAAGATTCTTTTGGAAAATATTGACAGGATTCATACTACTGAAATGGGCGTTGGAAGGATACAGAGAAACTTGGGGATTACAGATGAGCCTGTAGGCTACTGCATTAACAAACTTAAAAAAGAGAACTCTACAGTTACAAAAAAAGGCAAAAACTACTATGTTGAATCTGACGGCTGCCGGATAACAGTCAACGCCAGCAGTTTTACAATAATAACCGCCCATAAAAAATAATCATCTGCAATACTGTTCACTATAACGAAGTATTTAAATTAATTGCATAGGCTGTTTGTTTAAAAAAATAGAAAATATAAAATAAAGGATTTTGAACCCTTTATTTTTAAATTATTTTTAGTTTTTTAGCAGTTATCTCATCCACTTTTCCGGTCACTTTCAACCCTTTGGCTTTCTGGAACTGTTTTACAGCCAGTTCAGTGTATTTGTGGAAAATTCCGTCAACCTTAAGGTAATGGCCTGCAAACTTGAGATAGTAGCCGTTTTTCTTTAATGCAACCTGAATCTTTTTGACAGTGGCCTTGTCCTTGCTTCCTTTGGAAACTGTCTTGAAAGCTGATTTCACGGTTATCTGCACAGTTTTGGCTGCTTTGTTGTAACCTGCATTTCCGTTATAGGTTATTGTCGCAGTATATCTTCCTTGTTTTGTCAATTTTGCGATTTTGAATGCTGCAACACCTTTAGCGTTGGTTGTTGCCTTATAG
>OMSA01000089.1 GCA_900313645.1 uncultured Methanobrevibacter sp. | reverse complement strand
GATTTCCCCTTGACTCATTATTGTAATAGATTGCACCGCCGCTGCCGCCTTCGGCAATGTTATTGGTGAAATTACAATTTGTCACAATAAACTCGCGGTTCTCTACGTAAATTGCACCGCCGCTGTATGTGGCAGTGTTATTGGTGAAATTACAATTTGAAACTTCGCCTCCCCTATAAAAATAAATTGCACCGCCTTTTAGAGCATGGTTGTTGATGAAATTACAGTTTGTCACAGTACCTTCCTCAGTAAAGCAAATCGCTCCTCCCGGCATCCTATAGTTCGCATTTATAATGGTCATGTTTTTGATTGTTACTCTTACGCCATATATTTCAAATACTTCTGTGTTTCCGCTTGATGCGGCCAGATCAATGACCGCACCATTGCCGTCAATAACCCGGTCATCGCCAACTATCATAATTCCACTTGCCGAATCATATTTATAGTACTTATGTTTGAGTGTAACGTCGCCCTCTTTTTGAATTTCCTCATTCAATTCTGAATAGGTGCCTGTGTCCTCGCCCAATATTTCAGAGTCCTGGGCACTGCTTTCATCATTGCCTTGTGCCGCAATGGCACTTTCATCAGCTGCAGACAGTTCAATCTGGCCTGCATCGGCAGTTGCCGTATCGTTTACATCGCTTGCACAGACGCTTGCCGCCCCAAATATGAGGATGGCCAGCGCCAGCATGATTATGATTTTTGCGTATTTCATTATACTCTTTTCTCCCTTTTTTGTGATAATTTTTGTTTTAATCTAAACGAACAATCTAAGGTGTCCTTATAATATTTAAAACATTCAATTCACGATATTGACTATATATGTAAAAATTAATAAACCTATCCATTAACGGGACCATGGCTGGCGGGAGATATTTGAAAAGGAAATCGGTACGGATTTGAGTTTTTTTAACAATCAAATGATTTTGCTGAGATTTCTTGACTCAATTGATTGTGGTGGTGAGAAAACACCAAAATATGCAAAGGCATGATCTTTTCATGCTTTTTTCCTCCCTATTTTTTAATACTTTTTTTAAAAGCCGAACATTCTCTTTTTTGATTTTGACTGCATTTTTTCACACTCCAGTGTAATATATATATTCCAACCGATAAAGTATCAATCAGGTGTTTATATTGATAAGGAAATTTTTAGTTTTTAGCGCAATATTGCTCCTGTGTGTGGGGATTGCTTCAGCTTCCCAGGATGCCGGCGACTCGCTGGCAGCTGATGTGGGCAATTCCTCCGGTCAGGTTCAATCGGTTGCGGACAATTATTCAGAACCGCTTCAGGACAGCGGGGACAATGATGTGGTTGAGATTTGTGAAGGGGATGTGTTGACAGACGATGGAGAGTTTGTCGATGCATCAGAGGCATATGACTGCCTGAATGAGTTTAGATGTGAGGAGGGAGTATGGCAATGGAATAAGGACGATTCCACAAGGACATTCTTCAACACAAACGATACGCTATGGCCAATACCTCTTGTGAGGGATGCTGAACTTGAGCAGACCGCCAGGATAAGGGCTAAGGAAATCAGCCAGGTCTATGACCATTTCCGTCCGGACGGAACATACTTCTTCACTGCATTTCCCGAAGGCCTGGTGGAAATGGGTGAAAACATTGCGGCAGGATATTACACGGCTGCAGGCGTCACCGAGGCATGGAAGGAAACTGATGAGCCATATAAAGATCAGGGCCACAGAAGAAACATGCTCGATTCCAGATTCAACTGTGTGGGAATTGCAGGATACAGGATAGGCGGCGTCACATACTGGGTGCAGAATTTCGCATGCAGGTACAATCCGGCAGCTTTTGACTCATCCAATGTATTTGCCATCGAGGCCAACAACACTGCAAATCCAAGATTCAAGATTGAGCTTCCGAAATATGCCTCCGGATATTTCGCCGTCAACATAAGCGGACATGAGGTCATGAGAAAGGCGGTGTTTCAGGGAAAGGCCGATATCACCATTTACGGATTGGATGCAGGATCATATGATGTTGAAATGATATATGAAGGGGACAGCAACTACATTGCCGTTAACAAAACAGACATGGTCAACACAACAGGCGATGCGAGTTCTTCACCGACATTTACCTACCTCAACACCCTCATCAAGATGGGCGGAGGGGATGTCAGATTGCAAAAGGACTACACATTCGATGAGGTCACAGACAGCGACTTTAAGGACGGAATCATCATCACAGACAGCGTGACAATTGACGGTCAGGGCCACAGCATCGATGCCGGGGGACTGGCAAGGATATTCCAGATCGTTTCGGGTTCAACACTGAAAAACATCCGATTGCTCAACGGGGCATCAGATAACGGCGGGGCAATATTGTCACTGGGATTATTTCAGCTTTTCAACTGCACATTCATAAACAACACTGCATCTGCCCGTGGCGGTGCGATATATGAGGCCCAAACCCAGGTTCACATTCACGCTTCCACATTCATCAACAACAGTGCCCGGCTGAATGGAGGGGCAGTGTTTGGGGAGATGGCAGTCATAGTCAAGCAATCCTCTTTTGTTGCCAACAGGGCAGGAAGCCTTGCAGGGGCGGTCTATGCCCAGGGAGCACTCAACAGTGAAAATTCAAACTATACAAACAACACAAACCTCCAGAAATACTCGCCGATGTATATGTACGGCAACGGAAATGTTGAGGATGACGAATACTCTCTCATTTTTAAAAACGCAACACACGACAATGGAGAAGTGAATATAGACAGGGACCTCACAGCAACCCAGACAATACTCATAAACGCAAGCGGTGTGGTGATAAACGGAAACGGACACACCATCAATGCCAAAAACAGGACAAGGATATTCTTCATAACTGGAAACGACATAACCATAAGAAACATCACGCTTGTTGGCGGATGCTCGATAGGAGAAGGCGGAGCGATATATGCCGGTGATTCCAACATCACGGTAATTGGCGCAGCATTCAGGGACAATCGGGCCGAAACCGGAGCGGCAATATTTACTGGCAATGGAAATGTCATGGTTTCAGGCTCCCGATTTGCTGACAACGCCGCCAGTGCCGGCGGAGCGATCTTTTCAGATTCCGGTAACGTCACAGTAACCGATTCAGAGTTCACAAACGATGACGCATCATCCCATGCAGGTGCAATCTACACCACAGGAAGCGTCAGCATCACCCGTTCGGTGTTTGCCGGGTGTGATGCGGGCCTCTACGGCGGAGTGATATTTACAAACGGCAAGCAATTCGGCAGGGTCTACATCAGGGATTCAGTCTTTGAAAACAACACCTCCCACAAGGACGGCGGCGTTTTCATAAGCTCACTTGGAGCAGAGATTTCAAACTCAAGCTTTAAAAACAACTCAGCAGCAAACGAGGGAGGAGTCATGTCCACATGGGGCGACGTTACGCTCACAGACTCCACTTTCACAGCAAATCACGCAGGCAAAAACGGTGCGATGAAGGTTACAGGGGATGCATACATTCGGGGCTGTGACTTTACAGGAAATTATGCAGATTCCGAATCTGCCGTAGTCAATGCGAAAAACGTTGATGTGGCCGGTTCCACATTTGCAGGAAACGTCTGCGCAGACGGCAGAACATTTTCAGGAAACGTGAAGGCATCAAACACAACCGTCATTGAAAACGGAAAGGACGTGTCAGGCGACTACATTTCAGGCTATGTCCCTCCTCAAAAACCTTCAGGAAATGACCCTCTCACACCTCCGGGCAATGACAATGCTCCAAAGACAGTCAAGAAGGCCGTCAAGATAACCGCCAAGAAAAAGACATTCAAGGCCAAGGCTAAAGCCAAGAAATATTCAATAACCCTTAAGTCCGCCAAAAACCCAATCGGCAAGGTCAGAGTGGTCCTTAAGATAAAGGGCAAGACCTTCAGGGCAACAACCAACGCAAAAGGCGTTGCAACATTCAAGATAAAGCTTTCAAAGAAGGGAACATTCAAGGCAAAAATCACCTTTGCCGGAAACAAGTACTATCTCAAGGCCTCAAAGACAGTTAAAATCAGATTCAGGTAGATGAACATATTCATCTACACAATTCTTTTTTTTATTGCTTTAAGCAATTCATTTTCATTTATTTTGTTTTTTAAGATGCAAGCAAGCACTTGCAGTCGAAAAGCTTTATATATGCTTTTAAATAGAGTTAATGGTAAGTGTGCTTTGTGATTGCACAATACCGATTAATGGGGGAGTAATAATGAAACAAATTATACTGGCATTATTGTGTTTCTATGCAGTTGCTGTGGGTTTTGCCTTGGTGGCAGCATAAGGCAATTCCACGATTGCTATGCGCATCCATGAAGATGATGGGTTTCAAAGGCTTTAAAGTCAGGCGATCTCTTGAATGGGACTGTAAAATTAACCGATAAAATTCGCCTTGAACTTAGAATGTAATGTCCTACTTTTTACCAGGTCCTTTTCGAGTCAATGTATTCCGATTTGGATGAATGCTATGAATATCAGGAAGGAAACTTGACAATACTCGAACCTAAAAAGATTGACGATAATCATTTTCCTGTGGTTGCAACCGGCTCCGGCGGTGAGGTTGTGGTAATTGCAGGTAAAGATCTCGATCTGATTAAGAAAATGGGTAACTCCGTTGATTTCAAATAGTGGGATATTCCACTATCTTTTTTTATTTTAAACTTAATAATTTATTCTCCTTTAACGCCACATTTGAGCAGCACTTATTCATATCAAATGTATTTTTTCACTCAAGAATGTTTCCATCTTCATAAACATGGATATTTTAGGTTACTAATAGTTATATATTAATTTAAACATAATTATATATCAATTTATATATATTGAGGAGGTTATCATGAATTCACTTCTGCGGAATATAAATGGAAAAAATATTTTTTTATTAATCTGTATTGTTATTGCAGTAGTTTTATCTGCAAGTGTAGTATGTGCGGTTGATTTTGATGAAGAGGCAGGATACTCGGACCCTGTCAAATTGGAAGAGATGGATTTTTATGTAGATAAATCACTGCCTGAAAGTGATATTAAAGAATTAAGAGATGCCAATCTAGTCGACAAAAAGGTGGTTAAAAAATATACTTATAAGACCTCAGATAGTTATAAGTTGAAAAAAATTAAAAGTAAAAAATATAAAACAATTTATGTTAATAAAAAGGGTTTAAAGGAGCTTAAAAAATATAAAACAACAAATAAGGTTTATAAAAAGATACCTAAATACTTGGATTGGTTAGGTTATAATAAAAAATTAAGTAAAAAAATCTATAAAAATGAGTGGGATGTCAAGAAATATAAAAAGATAAAAAAGATTTATAATTGGCAAAGTACTAAATGGAAGGATGTAAAAGTAGGAACTAAAGAAGTTTGGGTAACAAAAAAAATCAAAACTTATGAATCTTGGATTGATGATGACGGACGTTTATATAAATCAAAAAGCTGGAATCCTTATAAGAAATACGGATATAATATCAAATATGTGAAGTCTGTATGGAGATATTACAGTGACGGGGATATCTGTTACGATTATTATAAGGTGAAGGTTAAAAAACCTATTTACAAGTCTTACTGTGAACCGGTAAAGCATAAAAAGAAAATGACTTTTTACAAAGTTAAATTAAAGTTAATAAACTATAAAAAAGTGAAAGTTCCTCATAAATTAACAGTTTTCACAAGACCGCATAAACAGCCTGGTTTAATTCATGATTATTATTTGGAGGGGACCCATTTAAAAGATTACCTCTATTGGGTCTGAGTTTCCAAAAAACTTTGATTAAAATTGTTGTTTCAGCTGAGATGGTGGATGCTGATAATTTAAAAGAAAGATTCATTGTTTAAATAAACTGCTCACATTCATTATAGGAGATAGTCTATAGGCTATTCTCCTATTTTTCTATTTTTAAATTATAAGTTAACGATCGACATTTTTTAATATTTGTTTATATATAAATTGTATTAATCAAGGAAATTATGTCTGATGAAATACAGGTAGATTCATTTTATAGGTACTTAATATCTGAAGGATATTATTTTGATAAAGAGTTAATTGAAAATTATTTATTGTCTTTGAAGGTTAAGCCATTTGAAATATTAACTGGAAATTCCGGAACTGGAAAAACTAAATTATCTCAATTGTTTGCTAAATTTTTATTTGTTTCTAATTTTCCTGATGTTGAAATGTCTTTAACTAAATCAGTATGGGATGAAAATTGGGGCACTATAAAAAGAAGTTCGATTAAGGATTATTTACCAATAAATGAGTTTGGAGGTAATTTTGATATATTTATTGATGGAATGCCCACTAAGGGTAAAATATATCTTCAAGTACAATTTCAGTATGATGATGAGAATTTAAAAAAATATTTCATTAAATTATCCAAAGACCAAAAATCTTGTGTTTTTAAATTAAGCACTGAACTAATAAATAATTTTCTAAATACTGAAGTTACTACGTTTGAAGATGTTATTACGATTTCACAAACTGCAAATAGTTGTTCTTATGATAATAATGGTAAAAAACCTGAATGGACATTGAATAATGACTATTATGAGTATACTTTATTTCCGAAAGGATGGTTTACTGGAAAAATTATAGTTGATGGTAATGAGTATGAAGGTAGGATTCGTATTTTGGGAAAATTAACTTATGATAAAAACAAAGAAATTCAATCTTATCTTAGAAAACATGATGGAAAGAATGTTAAAATTGAAATTAAAGCAGATGGAGATTTATTTAAGAATATTGTTCCAAAAAAAATTTTTAATGATTTAATTTATGCAATTATTCCTGTCGGTGCTAATTGGACAGATAACACTAATATTGTTGGATATCACAATGTAATTACTAAAAAATATCAGCCAACACCTGCTTTTGAATTAATTAAAAATGCTCAAGATGACCCAATCAACCCTTATTTTTTAATTTTAGATGAAATGAATCTTTCTCATGTTGAAAGATATTTTGCAGATTTCTTGTCTGCTATTGAAAGTGGTGAAGAAATTCCATTATATGGCAATGAAGAAACTTTAAAACTTCCAGAAAACCTTTTTATTATTGGCACTGTTAATGTTGATGAAACAACATATATGTTTTCGCCAAAAGTATTGGATAGGGCAAATACGATAGAATTTGACACATTACTTGCGAAAGATTATATGTTATATGATGGAGATGAAGATGACTTTAAAGGTGATATTGCTTATTTGCAGTCTCCTCTTTTAGATTCAAATGTTTCAAAATTAAATGTTAAAGACCTTGAAGAAAAATTATCGGAAATTAAGTGTAATGAAGGTAGTTTATGGGATGAATTAGCTAAAGAACTAACAAAATTCCAAAAAGACCTTAAAGGTTCTGGATTTGATTTTGGTTTTAGGGTTATCAATGAAATTCTAAGGTTCATGATTGTTGCATGGAGATATGAAGGCTCTCCTGATGAATGGAATAACTGGGAGAGATATTTTGATGCTCAAATCAAGCAAAAAATTCTTCCAAAATTACACGGTTCTGAAAAAGCTATTGGAAAGGTATTATCTAACTTATTTAATAGTTGTTTGAAGGATAGGGACAATAATAAAAATCCTAAAAACTTCAACGTTACCAGAGAGAATTCCAGATATTATACTTCGGCAGTTAAGCTTCAAAACATGGCCAAAGTATTGTCTGACCAGAGATATGTCTCATTTATTAATTAAGATTTAAATGATTGAACAAAAAGTAATTATCCATTTAACTGATAATGATTCAAATGAAATGGGGACATTGACAGTCAGTTCCATAGATTACAAAGGTGAAGATAAGTCCAACATTAACATTTCACATGAAATAGTCTTGGAAAATGTTTCAACAGTTGAAGAACCGGATAATTTAACTCCAATCCAGTACTGTCCCGATATTGGAGCCAATTTTGCTGAATTAATGTTTTTAGAGGAAACTGAATATCAGATATTATTTGAATCAAAAGATACATATGCCGATTATGATGTTTTGTACTCATTAACAAAGATGAACGACAATCATTTTAAACCCTTCAGATTCGAATTGGGAGATAAAAATACCTATAAAATTGCAGGGACTTTAAATTTCAGAAGTTATGTTGGCAAATCCTTTTTGGATGTTCGAAAAGATGGAACAAATTCCATTAAGATTCCAATTGAAGTCAGGTCTAAAAAAATGGATTATTTTTCTCAATATTCAGCTATGATTGCTGATTTGTCACAACACTCATTAAGCCTGATATTTGAAGTTAATTCTCCATTATATCAGGAATTTGAGTTGGATTATCGACAAAAAGAAACTTATTATGAGGATTTCATGTTTCTGGAGTACCTGTTTAGGGAGGAGAACCTGCCTGCAATATTTGAATACTTGTCAAAAAACTTGCATTCACAGCTTAAAAACCATACCGAAACAGTACCAATTTCATTTGCTTTTAATATAAATCAGAATACTTTAAAAAACATCATATCAAAGCCAAATAAGTTAGTTAAAGTTGATTCAGATTTGGAGATTTCAGAAAAGTTAAATGGACATATTCCTTATGAAATAGAACAGACAAAACATGAAGATGTAATAGACATTCCAGAAAACAGATTTTTTAAATACTTTTTGGATTTGATTCGTGATTTGGCTGAAGATTTATATGAAAACTCTAAGGAAGGGTATATTCAAGATAAACTATCTTACTTTAGAGATGAAATTGAATATTATTTGTCCAGTAAGTTTTTCAATCATATTTCTGCAATGGATTATGTTCCATTCAATTCACAGATCTTGCAGAAAAAGGAAGGTTACCGGGAGATTTTCCAATACTTTTTGATGCTTGAATTTTCATTTAGATTAAGTTGGGATGAAATCAACAATCAATTCAAAGGATTTGAGAAGAAATTGTCAGAGTTATATGAATATTGGTGTTATTTCAAGCTATTGAAAGTTTTGAATGAATTAAGTGTAGTTAAGGTTAATTTTGAAGATATTTTTAGAGTAAATAATGATGGGTGGTCAATTTCAATTAAAAGAGGCCAATCTTCAGCTAAAAAGTTTAAAATATATATTGAGAATAGTGAAATCGATATTGAATTATTTTATAATTTGAAGTTTTCAAAGGAATCTCCTCTCTATGTATCTTATTCATTAATTTTTAAGCCAGATTATACTCTTAAAATAACGATTGGAAATAAAATACATTATATTCATTTTGATGCTAAATATCGTTCTCAATTGGAAGTTACTGGAAAGAATTTAGATGAAGATATAGATGAACGAGATGATTTAGAAGAAAATAGCTATGTTTTTAAAAATGGGGACATTTATAAAATGCATACTTATAAAGACTCTATTCTAAGGTCTCATGGGGCATATGTGTTATTCCCAGGCAATTCTCCGCAAAATTTTTATGTATTTGAATCGCAGGTTATTCCTTCTGTGGGAGCATTTTCTTTAACTCCGGGGGATGATGAAAATAATGAGCAAGAGTTGGCTAAGTTTATTGAAGAGGTTTTAAAAATTTTATTGGGTAATGGAAGATATCATGTTTATGAGTGGCACAGTGATAATAACTATATAACGTAAGCTGCTAAATATTAAATCATGAAAACTTTAAACGTAGTCGCAGCCATTATCAAAAAGGACAATCAGGTTCTTGCAACCAAGAGAGGCTACGGCGAATTCATCAACATGTGGGAATTTCCAGGCGGCAAAATAGAACCTGATGAAACAAAAGAGGAAGCTCTCATAAGGGAAATCAAAGAGGAACTGGACTGCACAATAAAACCAATAAAATTCGCCCTGGATCTTGAATACCAATATCCTACTTTTTATCTTAAAATGTCCTGCTTTGAAGCGGAAATAACCGAAGGAACTCCAAAGCTATTGGAGCACAACGACGCCAGGTGGCTTACAAAAGACGAACTGAACGATGTAAACTGGATTCCGGCAGACATCACAATTATCGATTACCTAAAGCAAAGCATGGAGGATTGAAATGGCAGACAAAAGATTGGAACTGGCAAAATCAAAGCTTGAACAACTCCAGAATAAATTGGAAAAAGTCAAAGGAACACCAAGGGAAGAGGAATTCCAAATCCAAATAGACAAACTCCAGGAATTAATCA
>OMSA01000088.1 GCA_900313645.1 uncultured Methanobrevibacter sp. | reverse complement strand
TTCGAATCTCGTTCGGTCCATATGCCATGGTAGTTCAGATGGGAGAACGCTAGACTGAAGATCTAGATGTCGCTGGTTCAAGTCCGGCCCATGGCATTCGTTTTTACTATTTTTTTTTGATATTTTTAAAATAAGTTTATTTTAGATTAGATTAGGTGATGGAGTTTTAGTCTAATCTTTTTTGGTTAATGTGATTGGTTTTGGTTTTACTTGTGTGTTTTCCCTTAATTCCTTGTATCTTTTAACAATCTCATAACCTTCATTACTTGCAATCAAATCTGATCCTGCAGTCAGAACCTGATTTGCAAGTTTATATTCATTAATTCCGCCGTAAATTTCTATTTTGATTTTTGGAGCGTATTTTTGAATAATGTTTATGTCGTTAACATTTTCGTAGATGTGATTTGGTGTCATAAAACCGGTTGAAGTTTTAACAAAGTCTGCTCCGGAGTTTTCGGCCACTTTGGCGGCATTTGCCTTTTCATAGTCTTCCAAAGCTTTTGTTTCAATGATTACTTTTAAAATCTTATCTCCTGCTACTTCTTTAAGCTGTCTTATTTCATTTTCAAGAAGTTCATATTTTTCATCTTTAAGATAACTTAAGTTCATGACCACTTCAATTTCATCCACATCTTTTTTGACTAGTTCCTTTGCTTCGCAAACTTTAATTTCAGTATCCTCAAATCCTAATGGAAATCCTACGACACTTCCAACCTTGATGTTTGTGTCAGCTAATATCTCTTTAGCCAATGGCACGTATGTTGGAGAAACAACTACTGAATTAAACTCCATTTCTTTTGCTTTTTCCAGAAATTCTTTCATTTCATCTTCAGTAATCATATTGTTTAAATTAGTGTAGCAAATAAGGCTTGCCAATTCTTTTGAATTTTTAATATTATACATTGTACCACTCTCTTAATTGTTAGTATGTATACGAACATATTTAAACATTTTCATTATACTAATTTTTTAATCATGTATGGGCCGACTTTTTCATAGCCGAATTTACGGTAATAGTTTCTTGTTCCAATTCCGCTGATAATTGCCATGTCCTCTTTACCGTTATCAATGGCAATGTTTTCAGCTTCTTTTAACAGTTTTTCTCCAAATCCGGTATGCTGACCGATGTTTGGATTTTTGCCCCCGATTTTAATCATGTTTCCGTAAACATGCAGTTCACGGATAAGTGCAGTGCTTTCAGTAATTTCTGCTCTGAAATGATTTTTTGACGGAAGTCTCAATCGGATAAATCCTGCAAGGCTTTCTTCGTTGATGTCTTCCATGGACAGGAAGTATTCCTCACCTTCACATGCACTATACTTTTCCTTAAACAGTTCAAAATCATCCAGACCGTATTCGCGGGTTGTCTTTTTGTGACCTATTTCGCGGCAGCGAATGCATTGGCAGTTGATATGCTCCTTTTCCAGATTATTGTAAACAAGTTCTCCGAGATTGGATTTTTTAACTCCCGCTTCAATAAGGGTTGAAGGAATGTCCCTTTGAATTCTCATTGTGCGGACCCATTTTGGAAGAATCTTTTTCACATTTGTAATCAGCTCGACAGCTTCCTCGTCAGTATAAGGTTCATATTCTCCGGATTTCCACAAATCATATAATTCGCTTCCTTTTGTAACAAGGCAAGGATAAATCTTGAGCATGTCTGGTTTAAAATTATCGTCACTAAAAAGCTGTTTGAACATTTTCAAGTCCTGTTTTTGGTCTGAAAATAGCCCAGGCATCATGTGCATTGCAACCTTTATTGCGGAATCCCTTAAAAGCTGGTTTGCTTCAACTACATCAGCAATGGCATGTCCACGTTTTATTCTTTTATACAAATCATCGGACAATGTTTGAACGCCCAGCTCTACTCTTGTAACCCCAAAGTCAAGCATTCTGTTAATGTGGTCTTTTTTACAGTAATCAGGGCGTGTTTCAAATGTCATTCCAACGCATCTGACTTTTGAGTTTTCATTAACTTCCTGAACGTCACTTATTAACACATAATCGTTTGGAGGATAGGTTTTGAGCACATCTTTTTCAAATTCCCTAATCTCATCATAGTCCAGGTTATATTCGTAGTTTGTAGGCTTGTTTTCCATAATCAAACCGAAATCACACATCGCTTTCAGGCATTGTGATACAAACCATTCCTGATAGCAAAGATCTCTTGATGGAAATGTTCCGCCCATTATGATTAGCTCAACTTTGTCAATAGGATGACCAATTTTTTTGAGCTGTTTTAGACGGTTAAAACATTGGACGTAAGGGTGATAGTCATACATCCTGCCCCTGAGTGCGGCAGGCTCTTCACCGGTATAGCTTGGAGGGGCAATGTCGCTTTCAGGACAATAAAAGCATCTTCCATGAGGGCATTTGTGCGGATGGCACATAACGGCAACTATTGCAACGCCGGAAATTGTTCTTGTAGGCTTTTTCTTTAGGATTCCTGAAACGATTTCCTTTTCTTCAGGCTTGGCATATTCTAGAATATCCGCATTGCTCATGAATCTGGACAGTTTCAAATCCCTGCACAATTGCCTTTTTTCCACTTCCAGCTCACGGCGAGTAGATATTTTGCCCTCGAGAATGTCCTCAATAATAATTCTGCATGCCTTTTTCATTTGATTTCTCCAAGTAAATTGATAGTTAATTATTATATTAGTCTTATTTAAATAGTTGATGTTATAAATATTAGTATATAATATCCGAGGTGATAAATATGAAAATTAAAGAATTTATCGGATCTACAGTTTTAGATAAAAATGCAAATGAAGTAGGAAGAATCGACAATGTCGATTTTGACAAAGAAACAGGTAAAATTGAAGCTGTTACTTTAACTTTACAAAAAAATATATTTTCTAGAGATGAACTTGAAATCAGCTTTGAAGATATAGCCACTATTGGAGCATATGTAATTTTAAACACTGAAATTACTCAAGAAGAAGAAGTTGAAGAAGCTGAAACTGTAGAAATTGAAGTTGAAGAAGAATAATTGCAGGTATTAAAATGGTTTTTGATGCAAGAGATATAGAACTTACTCTTGATTCCTATGTCAGATATGTTGATACAGGAACAATCGGCAAAATTGTTGATTTAAAAACAGAAAATGGCATAGGCTGGGTAAAACTTGATAAAACCAATTTGTGGTATCGTGCCAATTTAGTCGAATTGCTTGACGAAAAGGATATTAAAAAATCCACTTTCTTCGAGGAAAGGGATGATGATGACTTTGATGTCGAAGCAATGAAAGAAAAGGCAAGTTCACTGGAGGATATGCAAATGGATTCCAGCGTTGCCGAAGGTGGAGGTTAAATCCCACCTTTTTTTAATTATTTGCAAATAATCTTATTTTTTCAGCAAGTTTAGGTCCAATACCCTCAACTTTCTGCAATTCGTTTTCAGAAACACCACTCAAATCATTTCCAAATATATTAACCAGATTTCTGGCTCTTTTTCTTCCAAGTCGTTTTACGCCCACAACTAATGGAATGATGTCCTCTTTTACACCGTAATATAATCTGGCAGACAATATGTCGAATTCTTTTAGATTGGAATAATCTCCCAATACTTCAGATGTGTCCTTGGCGAATTTGACGAGTCTGGATGTTTCATAAGCGGACCGTCTGGTGGATGCAGAATAAACGTTGTATCTGTTTTCGATTTCATATTCGTTTCTTTCATTTATCCATTCCATTAATGATACGGCCGTTGCCTCTTTTACTCCAATGTCTATTGCAAACAATCCGACTTCAGATAATTTGTCGCGCACAGGATCTTTTGATTTTCTTCCTTTAAATGAGATTAATGGTACATCAGGTGTTTCACAGAGAGCATAAATGAATTCTTCAGCTTTGATTTCGCTCATACCTGTAACATATTCTTTTATTTTTACGGCAGTTTCAACAGAATAATTTGATTTGGCTATCAGATAACCGAATTCTGTAGTTTTAAGTCCTTCCGGAGTTGCCCTTATAATTCCATTTTGAAGCAAAAAGCTTAATGCATTTTCAAGCTCATATTTTAGGCTGTCCTCAGCAAATAATGCCATGGAAGGATTGTTTTTCATCTGGTAACCGTAAAGGGTTTTTCCAAAAAATTCGGTCAGTTCATCCAGATTTTTTGAAAGTGATGAGGCAATCTGAGCAATAATCTGTTTGTAGATTGCATCTTTGTTGTCGACAAGTTTTGAATTGGTCAATTCTATTTCGCCTTCGACATAATATTCATTTAAGTTTATGGCTTCATCCATGGTTTTTGCTATCAGGTAGGAATAGCCTACGTCATCATATTGAGGTCTTCCTGCTCTTCCGGACATCTGTTCGTAATCAAAAACAGGTATTGGCTGCGGGCCGCTGCCGGTCCAGCGTGTATGGTCTCTGATAATGACGGTTTTTGACGGCAAATTAACGCCGTACATCAGACTTGGTGTTGCTGTAATCATTAAAATGTTTCCATTTCTGAATTCATCTTCAATAATTTCTTTTTGTTCGTTGAAAAGCCCTGCATGGTGGAATGCAATTCCATGCTCACAACTTTCCGCTAATTTGAGGCATGTGCTTGTAGGCAGTGATCCTTTATTTTTTGGAACTTCGAGGATTTTATCAGCAACTTCCTTAAAACGTTTTCTTTGCTCTACATTGATTTTTTTGTTGATTTTTTTAGAGACAAATGTGGCTAAACTTTCAGTAAATCTTCTTGTTGAAACAAAGGCCAATGCCTGTGAGTTGTCCTGAATCGATTTTTCCAATACTTTTACAATCACGTCATTTTTATTTTTGGTATTGAACATTTCAGCGTCCAGCACTTCCTTGTTTAATGGAACGGGCCGGTAGTCATGTTTGATGCAAGTTCCTTCAAGCCAGCCTTCAATTTCCTCAATATTTTTCAGTGTGGCTGACAGGGCGATGATTCTCATTGATGGATTGATAATCTTTGCTCTTGTAATTGCCGCTTCTAGAGTTGGGCCACGGCTATACTCGCCAATCATATGGAACTCATCGATGATTAGTGTATCCACATCTCTAAGGGCATTCCAGGAAAATCTTGTAAGCACGTCAAATGATTCAAAAACCATAACTGACAAGCAGCTGTTCGGATGTTTTCCAACGCTGATTCCATGTTCTTCAAAGGCTTTGAATTCTTTAACTTTTTCATTTTGAATGGATAGGAGAGGTGCTGCATAAACAGCTTTTCCACCATCAAGAATTGTTTTTAAAGCGGGCAATACTCCCAAAACTGTTTTTCCGCTTGCTGTAGGTATGCAGATTATGTAGTTTGACTTGTCGTTTAGATAACCTGATTCAATCACGGCTTTTTGGGCAGGATTGAACTCTTCAATGTAAGGGTATGCACTGTTGATTATTGTTTTTATATCGCTTCTTAAATTTTCCATTTCAATCATTTAATTTTTTTTTATTTATCCATAATAAATATTGTCAGAGAGCATTTGATTATTAATGTGGGTAACAGTTATATATAATAATTTTATAAAATATTTACAAATATATAAACTAATAGGAGACATTAAAATGGCGATTAAAGTAGAAGTATTTTCAACTAGTACATGTCCACACTGCCCTGCAGCTATTGAAGCTGCTCAAGTAGCAAAAGATAAATTAGGCGATGCAATCGATGTTGAATCAGTCAAAATCGATGATATGGAACATCCTGAAAACAGGCAAAGAGCAATTGATTATCAAATCATGGCCGTTCCTACTGTTGTAATCGATGGTGAAGTTTCATTTATCGGTGCGCCTAGCGATGCAGAGCTAATTGAAAAACTTGAATCTTTATTATAGATTCTCTCTTTTTTTATTTTTATTAATCATGACTAATGATAATTATACAGGCGTTACAACAGGTACCGTGGCAACTGCTTGTTCTCTAGCCGCTTTAGATGCAAT
>OMSA01000004.1 GCA_900313645.1 uncultured Methanobrevibacter sp. | reverse complement strand
AACAGATATGACTTTTCACGTACAACTAAACCTAACCACTGTTCACGAGCATATTCTTCAAACAGGACGGTGTTGGTTATTTCTATGTCCTCGTCAATCAAGTTGAACTCGAACGGATAACCCACAGGTTTAATGACAACCAGTTTTGCATATTCCTTGTTTTCGGTTTCAATTTTTGCCTGTTTTTGGTTAGTTGTTTTAATTTCAAGTTGTTTATTGTCACTTTTCAAAAAATCACCTCCGATATTTTTTACACACTTCAACATTAGTTTTAATTATTTAAATATTTGATGGAATATATAGTTTCTATAGGGTTGCACTATGAGTTTCAGAACAAGAAGAGTATTATTCATAACACCATTTTACATGTTATTTGAGTTTTTCTTAATTAAATACATGTTTTTGCTGTTGGGGGGAATGGATGATGCTTATATACTTTTAATAACTATTTTTATAGGATTGAATCATTGTGTTCCAATGCTGTTTGAAATTCGAAAATCAAATGTAATAACCCGCTTTTTGACAACTCTCGACGGAATCTGGATGTGGGCGTCAGTCATGTTTTTAATCGATATTGTGATAATATATCTTATCGGCTCATTTGTGGCGTTGTCTTTTGAAATTAATCTGGCACTTCTTTTAATTGTGCCGGTTCTTGGAGTTTACAACTACTTCAAGGCTCATCATCTAAAAATCAATCGAAAAGAGCTGAAGATAAATAATCTGGACCATGACATATGCATTGCTCATTTGTCTGATGTTCATTTCGGTTCTGTAAGACACAGGAAGCTAATAAGTGATTTGGCATTGAAATTAAAACAACTTGAAGGTGAATGTGATTTGGTTATAATCTCCGGTGATTTGGCTGACGGGTCCTCTGCAGTAATGGAAGATGACTTTCTGGCTCTGAGTGATGTCGATATGCCGGTAATCTTCACTCCCGGAAATCATGATTTCTATCCGGGAATAGATAATGTTGTTAGGGCATGCAGGAAAGCCGGAATAATAGTTCTTGACAATGAATCCTTTGAGTTTGAAAATCTCAATATCTTCGGTCTTACATTCAGCTTTGATGAAAGGGACCTCCCGAAAATCGATGAGTCCCTAATAAAGCCAGGCAGGGTCAACATCATCAATTATCACGTTCCGTATTACTGGGATGAATTTGCATCATTGGGCTTTGACGTTCAGCTTTCAGGTCACACTCATGGGGGACAGTTTTATCCGGCAGTCTGGTTTGCAAACAGATTATTTGAATATAATAAGGGACTTTTTGAAAAATCAGGCAAGTACCTGCATGTGACAACAGGTGTTGGTTCTATGGATGTTCCTATGAGGTGGGGAACCGATAGTGAAATAGTGGTTTTGAAATTAAAAAGGTAATCTTATTAGATAAATTTAAGTAGCAATAAATAAAATGATATTATAGTTGGAGAATTTAAAACTTTAAGGCAGGGTAAATCATGGTGGATAGTCATAATCATTTTTGTATTTATTGCGGTGCAAAATTAGTTGAAAATCAGCATTTCTGTATGCAATGCGGAAAAAAGGTTTATAATGACGTTCCGGTTTATGGTCCTTCCAAATATCAGGATGACATTAATAAAATCGAGGAGAAATATTTCTACAAACAGAGCAAGGCAAAAGAATTGCTGGACAAACTTTTTGATCCGTCCCACATGTCTTATCAGAAATTCGAATTGGCTATAGAAAAATCCAATGATCTATTTGACAACCAGCTTTCTGTCGCCCGAAAAATGATGGAGCTGGATGATGGAACTAATCCGGTTATTGAAAGGGAACTTAAAAATAAGCTGGTTACTTTAAACTCTTTTATTGACAAAATGGAAGATTTAATCAATGAACTGGTCATACAAATAAGTTCAAATAAATATGATGATGAGGATATAAACGGCTTATTTAAAGAAATGGATGATTTAATTGATTCTGTAAAGGACTATTAAATCATTTCTTCATACAATTTTTTCATTTTAAGGCAATCTTCATCTCTTAGCGGTGTTTCACAGATAATATTTGCATTCCAACCATTATCAATCAGGTTTTCAAGCAGGTCTTTGATATTAGGGCCGTATTCATCGCTTTCATCAAGGGTATGATGTTTCACTTCCCCGCCGCGACCGTATTCGATAGTTGTGAAGTGACAGTGCAGGATATCAATATCCAGATTATCTTCAATTATTGAAAAAATACAGTTGTAGTCTTCTTTTTTATTTAAAAACCCACGACCTCTTGCATGCACATGCGCAAAATCGATTGTAGGTTCGAAGTGATCAAAACTGGCGCAAAGCTCAACAACTTCACTAACATTTCCAAGCTGTGTTCGTTTGCCTGTTGTTTCAGGAGCAAAAGTGAACTCTTCAATGCCTTCAGCTTCAAGTTCTTCAAATAATCTGTTCACAGTATTTTTGGATATTTCCATGGCTTTTGCAGGTTTCCTGTTCATGTAGGCTCCTGGGTGGAAAACCAGTCTGTAGGCACCCATCCATTCTCCGGCACGGGCAGCTGCAATTAAATGTCCTATGCTTTTTTCAAGCTTTGATTCCTCCTTGGCGCATAGATTGATATAGTATGGGGCATGCATTGAAACTAAAATGTCATGCTTTTCAGATTCTTCTTTTAGTGTTGCAGCGGCATTCTCACCAATCCTCACTCCGTATGGGGATTGGTATTCATAGGAGTCCAGTCCTTCTTCACTGATAAATTTTGGAGCTTTGTAAGCTGCTCCTTTATATTTTATAGGACTTCCTGCAGGTCCAAAAAGTACTTTGTGTTTCATAAAATCAGTTAAAAAAATAGTAAAAAGGGAATTTAGAATATTCCCATAGCCTTATTGGTTTTAGCAATTGATTTTTCGTTGTCACTTTCCATTTCTAAAAGTGCACGAATAGCATCAATGTTTTCTGGAATAACGTCAGATTCCTGGTGAACAGCTTGCATATAGAACAGTTCATTTCCAACAACGTTAATGGATTCTTTCCAAACTGGAATTTCGTATAAGTCATTTCTGTTTCTTCCGAGCTCTTTAGCATATTCCATAAGTTCTGCTGTTGAACCTAAACCTTCTTCTGCGGAAACAACAATTACTCTTGAACGTTTTTCCAATGCTTCAATAATTTCCTCGGTTTCAACGTCATTGTTGATTTCAACCATAATGTTGTGTTGGTGCATTAAGGTGGTCGGTACAAGCAATGCCATGGTTGTCACATCTATGCCTTTCATAACGGTTTTCACATCAGGACCGTGGTGGGAAGGCACTTTTGGAGGATTTGGAACAATTGCGTTAATCGGACCTTTCTTGATTTCAGATGGGTCTGATCCTCTTCTAACCATTACTGCTCTTACCTTTTTAATATCTGCAATCGGGTCAATTGTAGATAATGTACGGGTTAATCCTGTAGTGTTACATGAAACTACACGAGTGTAATCTGCACCGTAGGAATCATCATAATTAGAAATAGCATTAAATGAAAGACCTGTCAAATCATGGTCTTCCCCACCTTGGTAAATTGCTTTAACACCAGCTTTTTTATACATTTCAAGGTTTTGCGGACCGATACTTCCAGGAGTACAGTCAACTACAACGTCTGCTTCCTGAATCATATCTTCAACTGTACCTGCTATTTCGATTCCAGCATCTTTAAACAGTTGTTCCCTTTCCGGAATTCCAATGTATAATGGATATCCTTTTTCTTCAACTGCGGTTCTTGCTTCATAGTTTGGTCTAGTTTTACTTACACCAATAACTTTCATGTCGTCTTGAGCAGCTACAGCATCAGCCACTCTTTTACCGATGGTTCCATAACCATTAATTGCAACAGTTTTCATTTTAATCCCTTTTTCATTTATAATAAAAAATTTATTATATGGATTAAAATTTGTTGTTTAAATTATATAAAATTTGATATTTAAAAATAGCCTGTGGATTTAAATTATTTTTCCGATTAAAATTTTAAAAAAAAGAATAAAAGTAGAATTATTCTACTTTAAAACCTGCTTCTTCAACAGCTTCGTTAATATCTGCATCGCTTACATCACCGGACATGGTGATTGTTGTGATTCCGGAATCCAAATCTGCTTTTGCATCTTCAATTCCATCAACATCTTTTAAGCATAGTTCTACAGCATTAACGCATGATGGGCAGTGCATGCCCACTACTTTGATTTCTTTTTCACTCATTCAATTCACCTTTTATTGATAATTATTATTATGTCATGGAATTATTTAAATGTTTAGGTGTTCCTAACTTTTTTGATTTTTTCAGATTTTTCTTGGGTGATTTGTAATTGAATAATGTTGATGAATAGGTAATTACAATTACAGAACCGATATTATGGACTAATGCTCCTTCAATTGGAGTTAAAATGCCCAATATTGCCAGTCCCATCGCAATTATATTTATACCTAATGCAAATCCGATTCCGACATTGATTGTTCTAATTGTTTTTCTGGCTATTCTAATCAGATGGGGAATGTCGTTGACATTATCATTGACCAGTGTAACATCTGATGCTTCAACTGAAATGTCGCTTCCTATTCCGCCCATCGCTATTCCAACGTTTGCCTTTTGAAGTGAAGGTGCATCATTAATTCCGTCTCCAATCATTGCAACATAATTGCCTTTTATCTGCTCCTGAGTGATGTAGCCGAGCTTGTCTTCCGGAAGGCAATTTGCACGCACATTTCGGATTTTCAGTTTTTGGGCGATATGATTTGCAGTATCTTCATTGTCTCCTGTAAGCAATGTTGTTCTAACTCTAAGGCCTTTTAAAGACCAGATTGTATCTTTCACGTTTTTACGTAAGCTATCAGCAACTAAAACTTTTCCGATAACTTCATTTTCTTTAACTACAAAAATTTCACTTTCTCCATGGGCAGGCTGTTTTGCATATTTTAGACTGATGTTATTTTCTTTTAGATATTCCCTTTTTCCGGCAAGTATCTTTGATCCATTAATTTTTCCGCTAATTCCTTTACCTATTTTGATTTTAAAGTCATCCACTTCTGCTAATCTGCCGGCATAATTTTTCAATATTGCTTTTGCTAAAGGATGTTCTGATTTTGATTCAAGGGATGCCAGCAGATACATTGTTTCATTTGGATTGTCTGATAGCGCATCAGTTACTTCCGGTTTTCCAGTGGTTAATGTTCCGGTTTTATCAAAGATTATCTCATCAATTCGAGCCAGCTGTTCGAGTGATTGTCCGTCTTTAACCAGAATTCCGTATTTTGTCAAATTTCCGATTGCAGCCATTATTGCTGTAGGTGTTGCCAGCACTAATGCACACGGACAGAATACGACAAGTATGGTAACTGACCTTATTATTTCAAATGTGAATAAATATGTCAGAATTGCCGCTGTAAATGCTATTACCACAATAATTGTTGCCCATTTGTCGGCTGAGCGAACAATTTCAGCATTTTCAGGGCTGGATGATTTCACTAATTTAACTAATTTTTGTATGCTGCTGTCTTTACTTACTTTGGTTGTTTTCATTGTAAATGAACCATAAAGGTTTATGGTTCCGCTGTAAACCTCGTCATTTACTTTCTTATCGACTGGTAGAGATTCTCCGGTTAATGTTGATTGGTCAATTGAGGTTTCGCCGGTAACGATTATCCCGTCAGTAGGTATGATTTTTCCAGGCAGTATTTTTAAGATATCTCCGACTTGTACATTTTCGACAGATATTTCTTCTTCCACTCCATTTTTAACTCTTGTTGCAACTTGCGGAGTTATATTTACGAGATCTTTAATTTTTTGCTGTGTTTTTTTAACGGTGTATTCTTCCAGAAAGCCACCAATGGCCATTATTGTTGCAATTTCACCGGCTGCAAATACTTCACCAATGATTATTGATGCTATAATTGCAATTGAGACCAGTACGTCTGCTTTTATATCTAATTCTTTTAATCCCTTAATACTTTCTTTAAATATTGGTATTCCACAGGCTAGTACGGCAATCCAAGCAATATAATCAAGAGATAAAATAAAGCTTGCGATTACACTTATGGCAGATATTGTAATAAGTAGGGTGTCTACTTTTTCATCTCTTGTGAATTTCATTTTTACCAGCTCCAATAGTATAGGTATACCCTATGGGGTATAAGGTTATCTTAAAAAAAATTAAAGTCTAGAGTAGTATTCTAAAATTGATGAAAGATCTCCAATTGCTTCATCAGCATCTTTGTCTTCAATTGCCTGTTTAACACAGTGTTCGAGGTGACCTTCTACGATTATATGTCCAACTTTGTGTAATGCTGATTTTGAAGCATTAACTTGCATTAATATCTGTTCACAAGGAATATCTTCATCAATCATTCTGTCGATAGCATTTAATTGGCCGATGATTTTTTTGATTCTTCTGTGTAAATTTTCACTATCCATGCATTCTTTCAAAATAACTCCTCCTATACCTATAGGGGTATATGATTATTTTAGTATATAAAGATGTTGGTTGTGAAATATAAAAAAAGAAAAAAAGGAGGAAAATTTTAGATTTATGCTTGATCTTCCATTTCCTCAAATTTGGCTGGGAAATATGTGTCTACTACATATTCAAGCCCATATTTTGAGAAAGATTGCTGTTCTGCTTTTTTACCGATTTTAAGCATTTTCTTAATTTCGGTTTGCCAGAAGTCATCTTTATACCTTGGGTCTTTAGCAAGCTCTTTAAGTCTTAGGACGTCAACATCTTTAAGTTTATCAGTAGGTAAATCGTAGTTGATAATGTCAGATGCGGTTACTCCGATGAATTTAGCATCAGGAGTAGCTAAGTCGTGATTTACGTGAGCTAATTTTGCACTTCCGGAAATAATAACCTGTGCAATGTGGAATCCCCAAGGGTCTCCGTCGTTACAGATATAAACTGGTAAGTTTAACTCTTCGTTAACTCTTTTAAGGAATCTTCTGGTAGCACGAGCAGCCTGTCCTTTTAGCCCAACAATTAAAGTGTTGAATCTTTTGTGGGCGTTTTCCTGAACTAACCTGTGGAACATTCCCATTGTTTCCACTGCAAGTACTTTATCCACATTGTAGTCTAGAAATTCCACTTGGTCAATGGTTGGTGAGATGGTATAACCTGATTTTCCAACTTTAGCAGCGTTAATTTCCACTTCATCCTTAAGGGTAATGTCTCCATAAACGGATGCTCCGTCTTCTTCAGGCATTAATCCTAAATCTTCACGGGTAGTTCCGAGAGTTACTTCCAAGTCTTCCCCAACAATGTTGGATTCCTGTTGTGTTTTAAAACTGATTCCCCAACCTTCGGAAACGTAATACATTTCCCTGATGGTTGCGGTTTTTTCACGGGCAACTAGGTCTTTACAGAAATTAGCAACATATACCATTTGTCCTAATTTTCTGATCTGTTTCACATTACCTAAAGACCTTTTACCGTATCTGTCTCCCAATACGTAGTATCTTTTAGCATCATCGTAAACAATGTTTCCAGTACCTCTAGAAGGAACATTAATACTTGGGACTTTATTTGCTTCAATACTTTCAATAATTTCTTCACCCAATCCTTTGAGCTTATTGAAGGTGTATTCTTTTCTTTGTTCTTTATGTGATTTTCCTTCTTGTTTTACTTTAGTCATCTAATCACCTAATCTTCAAAACCGTCTTCAACATCATCTTCAATGAAGTTATCTAAGGATGATTCACCGTCTTTAACAGTGTGCCCGAATTCATCAACTTCTTCCATGATGATTGCATCAAGTTCTTCTTCTTCCTCTTCTTCCTCAACTTTTTCACCAAGTAACTCAGCAAGAGCCCTTTTAGTAACTTTTGCTAAAACTTCGTGGTATTCAGGAACTCCAGTTTCTCCAAGTTTTGCAGCTTCTTCAATGATAACAGGTACGTATTCTTCGAATACTTTTGAACGTTTTTCTTTTTCTTTCGCTGCTCTTTTAGCTCTGATGTGTTTTTGTAATTTACGAGCTAGTTTCATGGTTGACTGTCTGATTTCGTGAACGATTTCAGGTTCAGGTGAAACACTTTGTTTTCCTGTTGAAAGGTAAGGTACCTGAGTTGAAATAATGTTTACAAACAAGGTCAATGGGGTGTTGTCCATATCTTTAAGACCGTAACGTTTCCAATCAATACTTTTGAGAGCTTCAGTAATAGCACAGCTTCCTGCATCGAATGTTAATGGAACTCTGTTAGCGAATCTCATTATTTCTGATTTTCTCTGTTCGTTAACAACTCTACCGGCGTTACCACCATAAGCAAGTCCCGCTTCAATAATAAATGAAACACCACCTGCGTAGGTGACAGGTTTTCTTGTAATTGTTGTTACAAATTCCGGCTGCAGAATCTGTTTCATACCTTTTTCAACCTGTTCTGATCCGATAGGTATAAGTCCGTCGGTTGGCGGAGCCATGAATTTCATCTTTTTAAAGCAGTGAACAATAGCTTCCGCTTCCTGGAAAGTCATGTCTTTCGGACGTTTGTTCATGTCGATTCCGGTTACCTCAGCAATCTCATCAACTCTTTTGTTTGACATTCTGGACATTGATGAGGTCAGCATACTTTTGTATCTTCTGCTGTCGGTGTTTTGAGCCATTGTCATTAAGTCGTCAGGGCTTACACCTTTAGGGTGAGGCAATACTTCTTTTGGTTGTACTGGAACAACGTCTGCAGCTCTTTTAAAGATGTATTTGTGTCCTGATGGGTCTCTGAAGGTAATTTTTGCATGAGGGTTTCCAATCATGGTTCTTCTGATGTATTCAAAAGCACCTTGTTCTGCTAATGAGTAGGAAACGTCTTTAAATTGCAGTTCAATACATACTCCGGTACTTTCAGCAGGGTAGTCTTCCCTTTCCATTAAAATTCCGCGGTTGTTTTTAACGTCCATTTGGAATTTCATTTTAACTCCCTTAATTTCATCCCCTTCTTTGTAGCATGAAATTACGCGAGCAGGTTTACCGGTGGTCATTTGTGACAAGAGCACACAACCACTACAACCTAAACCTTGTTGTCCTCTTGATTGGATGTTTCTGAATTTGGATCCCGCAAACATCATACAATATACTTGCATTACATAATCTTCAGGAATTCCAGGCCCATTATCCTTGTGTCTTAGAATGTAATGTTCCTTGTCAACACGTTTCAATTCGATGTCGATGTCAGGCAAAATTCCCGCTTCTTCACACGCATCGAAACTGTTTGTAATCAGTTCGTGGAAAACAATGGTTAATGAACGGATCTTACCTGTAAATCCTAACATCTGCTTGTTCTTTCTAAAGAATTCGGATGGGGTCAGCCTTTGAAAGTCCTCTTCCCAATCCAATCCCAATTGTTGTTGTGCCAAAATTTTTCCTCCTTGTAAATTTTGTATGTTTAAATTTATTATATGAGTTATATTTAAATAAAGTGAGAGAGCATTTGAAAAGTAATATTCATACAGTACCCTATCTAGCTTGTTTAAATATACGGTAAAATAAAAATTTTTAAACATGTAGAAAATATGGTATTTACACTACACTATCTATATATGTTGGTTGAAGTATATAAAAGTTTTCAAGTATTAGTGAAATTGTTGTAGTAAAGTGTGATTAAAAATGATGTGGTCTGGTAATATTTCTTTGGTCGGATATTTTTTCAAAAAATTAAAAATGATGGTGGGGGTTGTATGTGGGTGAATGTTTTTATTTCTAATAGTCTTTCTCATCAAAGTCGATGCCGTCCTTGAATTCGATTTTGTCATCTTCAATTCCGACAAGGTCCTTGAATTCCTTCATTTTAAGGTTCTCTTTTTTATGTTCCAAGAATCCGTAAACTGATTTGTGTCTTGATCCGTTTAAAATCATTTCAATGGCTTCCTTTGCAACCATGATATTGTCCATTTCACCTATTAATGAAACGGTTTTGCCGTAAATTGCCATATCCACTTCAGCCATTTCCATAATTATTTCACGGGTCTTACCGTCCTTTCCAATAATTCTGCCTTTGTGTCTTGCAAGAGCTTTTTTGGATTTGCCTATGTATAACGGTAAACTAATAACTTCTAAATAAATATCATCGCTAACAAGTTTGAGAGCAACTTCCGGGTTAAATCCGCGGGCCACTGCCTTAACGATATGATTAGCGTTCCAAACTCCTAGAGGATCTTCCATGTCATCTCTTGGAGTAATATAAACTGTACCTTCGTCGCTGTCAATATCGAGCATGGTTCCGGTTGCTTTTTCAATGGATTTTTTAACGTTACCATTGCTTCCGATTAAAGCCCCCACTCTGTTTTGAGGTATTTTTAAATAATCTGTTTCGGGCATAATATCACTTTTTTTAATTAGAATTAATAATAGTTATCTAATCTGAATTATTTAAAATTTGGGATTAATATAATCTTTATGGACATGTTAATTTTAAATAAAATAAACAACACTATTTTAATTAATGGCAAAGGATGATTTTTTTAAAGGATTAACAGATAGGCATGCTGCAGTTACCGATGGTGTTTTTGCAATCGCCATGACAATTCTTGTTTTGGAAATTGCGGTTCCGACAATAACGGATATATCATCAGGTGTTGCTTTAAACGGATATTTTATAGATTATCTCGCACCGTCTATTCTGATATACTTCATAAGTTTTTATCTTGTATACAACTTCTGGGAAAATACTGTCATTCTTTTTAATTTTGAAAAAATCAGTTACACAATACTGACTTTAAACATGCTTACAATGGCGGCAGTCTGTCTGATACCGTTTGCAACAGGTTTCTTTTTTAAATTCTATAATTATATTAATGTAAACATGTTCTTTTCATTGTTGATATTGGTAATCAGTTTATTGTACATATTAATATTCATATTGCTGATTAGAAATAATTTTAAGGATTATTTCAGCAAAAAAGATGAAATTAAATCTGCAATAAAGGACACCCGCGATGAGGGTATGGAGTTTCCTAACCTGAAATTATATCTCAGAGGGGTTACATTAACATTATTCTATCTGCTGCTGGCTCCGGTAATAAGCTCAGTATTGTCTATTGTACTGGCGTTTGTATCTCCACTTTTGAGTGTACTGTCCTTTTTATTAACTCTGATTCTTGTATTTGTAATCCGTATTAAACGTATAAGTAAGGACAAATTCGAAAACGTTAATTTAAATGATGCTGAAAAAGAGTTCGTAAGCAATATCCGCAAAAGCATTTATGGCGAATGATTTTAATTGAATTTAGGGTCAACGTATTCCCAAACTTCTTTAAAACTGGTTTCAACTCCAAGTTTGGTATATTCGCGAACGAGGGTGTTGATATCCCTTTCAAGCAGTTCCTTTGAAATTGGATTGTCCAGAACCACTGACTGTGATACATCAATAATCACCGGTTTTTCATCAAGATTCAGTATGTTGTAGTTTGACAGGTCTCCGTGGACCAGTTTTGCGTCATTTACAAACATTTTCAGCTGAACTAATAGCTGGTTCCAGAAATCTTCAGGATCTTGTGGTGGCTGGTTTTTTACAGGTTGTGCAGGGTTTCCATCTTCATCGCCAATAAATTCAATCAAAAGCACATTGTTTGCGCTTGTTATAGGTTTTGGTACTGTTACGCCTGCATCATACAGTCTGGTGAGGTTTTTAAACTCTTTTGTAACCCAGGAATAAATAATTTTTCTTTTATTTTTTGTTTTTATATTGAATCTTGGGTCACCTTTAAGGTAATAATCCATTTTTTTAAAATCTGAAGTAGCTATTCTGTATATTTTAACAGCGACAAATTTTTCATCGTCAGTTATTCCTGTAAGGACATTAGCTTCCTTACCGGTACTTATGGCACCGTTTAAAATATCGATATGTCCTTGGTTAGCTAGTTTGTATAATGTTTCTAATGTGATTTTGTCAAAAATTTCATTTCCTGTTTTTCTCTCGGAATTGTCTTTTCTTCTTTTTTCGGAATGAATTTTTGCATGTTTTTGATCTGCTTTAGCTACTTTCGGATCCATTAAAATCAAAAAAATAAGTGTTTAGACTACATTTTCAAGTAGCCTTTTCTTTCAAGCCAGTTGGACTCGGTTTTTGTGTATCTCCAAATTACATCTGCCTTTTCATCAGATTGGAAATCCCAAGGTTTTACTAGAATAACGTCTCCTTCACGAATCCAAATACGTTTTTTCATTTTTCCAGGGATTCTTGTCATTCTAATATTACCGTCAGCACATCGGACTTTTAATTTCCCATGTCCCATAATTTGTTCGACTACGCCAGGTATTTCTCCTTTTTTAGGGGTTCTCACTCTTCTATACTCTTGTTGTTGATTTTGATTAGGTTTAGACAAATACTCTCCTCCAAATATAATAAAATTATCTCTCTATAAGATTAAATTATTTATATATTTATTAATATATTATATATTAATTTATTGGATTTTATATTTGTGGTATAATGGGTACTGAATTTTTAAAAATAAAAGAATGTGATGAAGCTACTGATATTATAAAAAATTTATTTGATAATAATCTGAAATCTGAAAGTGAAGAAATTCTTGTTAGCGAAGCTTACGGAAGAGTGTTATTTGAAGATGTTTACTCAAGAATGGATTTTCCACCATTTGATAAGGCATTAAAGGATGGATTTGCTATTCTTTCATCTGACAGTTTTGGAGCTTCTGAAGAGTCTCCGAACGTCATTGAAGTTATAGATTTTCTTGAAGCCGGTGCAACCACCGACAAAAAAGTTGAAGCCGGTAAATGTATTGAAATAAGTACCGGTGCAGCCATGCCTGAAGGTGCCGATGCTGTTTTAATGGTTGAATATGCAGAAAAGGAAGACGGCAAAGTCAATCTTTTAACAACAGTGACTCCAACTCAGGATGTTGCAAGCAAAGGATCAGACATTACCGAAGGAAAATTAATTCTTAAAAAAGGGGATTTCTTAAATCCAGGTAAAATAGGTGTTTTGCTTTCTCAGGGTTTTGAGACAATTGAAGTTTACAAAAAGCCAAGCGTTGGCATACTCTCATCAGGAAACGAAATCACATTGCAGGGTGAAGAGCTCGAATATGGGAAGATATATGATGTGAATGGCGGAATGATTAAAAACGATGCCATTTCCTGCGGTGCGGATGCTAAATTTTTAGGCATCATGAGAGATGATTATGATGAGGTTAAAGGTAAGATAATAGAATCTTTAAGCGAAGTTGATGTGCTTTTCTGCTCAGGAGGAACCTCTGCAGGTCTTGGTGATGTATTGAAGCATGTTCTTGATGAACTTGGTGAAGTCTACATCCATGGAATTTCAGTTCAGCCGGGAAAACCTACAATCGTTGGTGTTATTGATGGGAAATTGGTCATTGGCCTTCCTGGAAATCCAGTTTCAGCATTGATGATATTCAATGCGTTTGTAGCCGAACCTTTGGCAAAACTTGCAGGTATAGAAACCGGTTTTGAACTAAAAACCGTTAAAGGTACAATCTCTAAAAGAATACATTCTCAAGTCGGAAGAATGCAGTACCAACTTGTTAAAGTGGATAATGGCAATGTCCAGCCGATATTTAAAGATTCAGGTGCGATTTTCTCACTTTCAACAGCAGACGGTTATGTGAAAATTCCAAAGCTGGTGGAACTTGTTGATGAAGGTGAGGAAGTAGAAGTATTTTTATTTAATTAAAATTATAATTATTATTTGACTAGGTGTTATTATGGATTATGAGGTAAAGGTAATTCCAGAACAGAAATTAGGTGTTATAAACTGTAAAACCCCAATAGAAGATTTGGGTGTATTTCTCTCCATGTTGATGGGTTGGGTTGATGCAGAAGAAATTGAAACTGAAGGAGAACCGTTCATTGTTTATTTCTCACCAAGGCATGAAGTCAACCAGGGTGATGTGGTATATGATGTTAGTATTGTGCTAAAACAGGATGCTGAAGGCACTGATAAAATCCGTGTCGTGGACATGATTGAAAACAAGGTTCTGGCAGGAAAGCATTACGGCTCACAGGACACAATTATGGACACATACGCACAATTGGTCGAGATTGCACAGGCTAACCATTATGATATTATCGGCTCACCTAAAGAGGTTTTAATTAAGAATTTCCACAACTGTGATGATGAAAACGATTTTATAACTGAAATTCAATTACCTATCATTGAAATGTAGGCGATATCATGGCTAAAAAAGATGAATTTGATATTGAAAAAGAGATTGAAAGGCTTTCCCGCAAATCAGATATAAATATAAAAAAATCAGCACATTCTTTTGAAAACCGATTGTTGCAATTGGATAAAGACATTGATAGGGTGCTGAATGAAAAAATCCTCAATTTTGATACAAATAAGGAGTTGCTGCAGGATTATATAAAAATAGACTACAAAAATGACACTATTAACAGATATAAGGAAAAATTGAGAAAAATGTAATTTTTCTTTCTATTGTCCGACAACTCTTAAACTGTGCACTAATAGTTTTGGAATTATAAATGATCCGTATTGTTTTATTTCAGATTTTAATCCTTCAACACTTTTCATGATTTCAAATATGTTTCCTGAAATCATTGCCTTTTTTATAGGATATGCAACTTCACCATTCTCTATTTTAAATGCATTGCTTGCTTCTACTGAAAAGTCCCCGGAAATAGGGTTTGCAGTATGTGCTCCAAGCACGCTGGTTGTTAAAACACCTTCCTCAATTTCACTTAAATCTTTCATCTCATCAAACTTAAATTCAAGATTGGTTGGTGAAATTGTAGGTGTTGTAATGTATGTTCCTCTAAGTCCGTTTGATGTGGTTTTTGTATCTGCTTTGTTTGCAGTGTAAATATCATAAATAAATGAATTAAGAATTCCATCTTTAATCAAATCGGTTTTTTGACTGACGCTTCCCTCTCCATCACATTTTGAAGTGTACATTCCTTTTTCAAGCAGCGGATTGTCAGTGATTGACAGTGAAGGGCTTGTAATTTCTTGTCCCAATTTTTCTTTTAAAATTGACCTTCCTCTTAAAACGTTTTCACCGTCAAATGCGTTTAAAAAGGTATTCAATAATCCTATTGATGCATAGTAATCCAGTACAACATCATAATCGTTGGTTTCTACAGGTTTTGTGTTGAGTGAACTTTTTGCCAGATTGCACACGTCACTAGCTAACTTTTCAGCATCGATATCGAAAAATCTTGAAGACTGTGAGTTGTATGCAGTTGCAATCTCGCCGTCTTTTTGTATGGTTACGGATAAGCCTAAACCAAATCCTGTTCCTTCATTTTCAATTGAAATACCGTTTGAATTGATGATGAGGCTTTTGCCCCCGCCCGCACTGAATCCTGAACCGGTCACTTCACAGCCGCTGTCGTTTGCTATGGCTATGGTGTCCTTTAACAATTCAACGGATTCATCAACGCTTAAATCATCAAATTTGGAATCATAAACTTTTTTAACATCCTTTACCTTTTCAACTTCTGCAAAGGCATAGTTTTCATCAATTTTTGTTAATTTGGAGTTTTCAATTGCCTGAAGACCGGTTTCTTCAATCTTATCAAGGTTTGAAGTGAATGCAAATCCGATTTTGTTATCTTTTATAATCCTCACTCCAATTCCGAAATCTATTTCCTCTTTTGCAAAATTCAGTTCATCTTTCAGTGAGTCCAGTTGGATGGCTCTGTCTTCATCGATATATATTTCGTAAGCGTCACATTTGTTTTCAATAGCCTTTTTCATATCTTCTGCTATTTCGTATATCATTTTATCCCTACAATACGAATTTTTCAATAGCTTCGGCCACGCCATCTCCAAATAGGTTTTCACAGGTGTATGTGCTTATTTCCTTCAGTTTATCATCGGCGTTTCCCACAGCTATTTTATATCCAGTTTCTTTTAGGAAGTCTTCATCGTTTTGACTATCTCCTATTCCCATAACATTTTCCATGTTAATTCCATTTCTTTCGCAGAGATATCTAAGTGAAGTTCCTTTGTTTACACGTTTATCGGTAATGTGGAGTGCAAAACCGCTGTCATATATTTCAAGCTGATCAAGGTACTTAAAGTCTTTAAGTGCCTCTTCAAGTTCGGTTCTGTCAATTGTCTTATAGAACACTGTTTCGGTTAGTCTGTACATGTTGTCGTGTGAAGCATGCTGGTCGAATTTTTCACCCAGTTTTTCTTTCAGGTGCTTTTCGGCGGAAGTTACGAAGTCCCTTTCAACCATTGTTTCAACGGCGTTGTTGTTCTGGCCTTCTTTAAAAACGACTCCTCCGTTTTCTGCAACCAATCCTCCGCTGCATCCAATGGACACTTCAATGGCATATGCATAGTTTACCACGTTTCCGGTTACAATTATTGTGGGTATTCCTTTTTCTTCTGCTTTTCTGAGGGCTTCAATTGCTGATATGCAAATTTTTCTTGTTTCATCAGTAATTGTTCCATCGATATCTACTGCTATTGCTTCAATCGCCATATTTTAACCTCTTGAATATCTGTGTGCAATATTACAGGTTCCTTCTTTACTTACCATACATGCTCCAATAGGGTGGAGAGGGTTACAGGCTTTTCTGAACAGTTTACAATCTTCAGGCCTTGCAAGACCTCTTAATATAGGTCCGCAAATACATCCTTTCGGAGCTTCATTAACGTCAATTACTTCAATGTCATATTTTTCACGAGCGTTAAAGTCACTGAATTCATCTTTTACCTCTAAGATGGAATTAGGTATTTTTGGAAATCCTCTCCATTCTCTTGATGTCACGTCAAAGACTTGATCCATCATCTCCTGTGCTATGACATTTCCTTCTTCCTTAACAGCTCTTTTGTATTCATTTTCTATTTTCGGTGTTTCGTTATGGATTTGTCTTAAAATCATATAGACTGACATCAGAATGTCTAAAGGATTAAATCCAGCTACTGCCTGAGGTATTCCAAAGTCTGTTGAGAAGTATTCGAATGGTTTTGTTCCGATAATTGTACAAACATGTCCAGGTTGGATTAAAGCGTTTAAGCTGGTCTCTCCTGAATTGATTAAAAAGTCAATTGCAGGAGGAATAAGTCTGTGACATGATAATACTGAGAAGTTTTCAGGAGGTGTGGCCAACAGTTCTGCGGCTGTGGTTGGCGCTGTTGTTTCAAATCCTGCTGATATGAAAACAACGTCATTCTCTTCTTTTTCGGCAATTTCAATTGCTCTGTTAATTCCATAAACTACTCTAACGTCTCCTCCTTCAGCTTTTGCTTCAGCAAGAGATTTTTCAGAACCCGGAACTCTCAGCATGTCTCCAAAGGTGGTTATTGTTACTCCTTTGTCAATAAGTTCTAAAGCTTCATCAATTTCTCTTGATGGAACTACACATACAGGGCATCCTGGTCCTGCAATGATTTCTACTTCCTCCGGAAGCAGGCTTCTAATTCCATTTTCCATTATTGTGTGTTCGTGAGAACCACAAACGTGCATTATTTTAACAGGTGTAGCTAATTCATTAATTTTTCCTAATAGCTTCTGTGACATTTCTTTCATACTCATTTTAACACCGAAGATTTAATATTATATTATACCTATATTTTATATTGTATTAATTAAATTTTTTTGTATTGATAAGTGAGGGATTATGTTTAATAATAATAAAATTTTAGTAGTTATTCCTGCAAGAGGGGGTTCAAAGGGAATTCC
>OMSA01000105.1 GCA_900313645.1 uncultured Methanobrevibacter sp. | reverse complement strand
GTAATAATAAGTGGTATTCCAATGTTATTATTGGCTTTAACCAGATTAATCCGTGAAAAGTGGATTTCATCTGCACTTCTTATTGCAATAGCTATGGTAGCATCACTCTTGATTGGTGAGATATTTGCAGCAGGTGAAGTGGCATGGATTATGGCTTTAGGTGCTCTTTTAGAAGACTGGACAGTTGAAAGAGCTAAAAAAGGTTTAAGAAATCTTATTAATTTAACTCCACAAACAGGTAGGAGAATTGTTGATGGCAAGGAAGAAATGATTTCCGTTGATGAGATTAAAATCGGAGATACTTTAAGAATTCTTCCTGGTGAAAGTGTACCTGTTGACGGTGAAATTATAAACGGTACTTCTTCTCTTGATCAATCTATCATGACTGGTGAATCATTGCCGATTGATAAGGATATAGGGGATGAGGTATTCTGTGGTACCATGAATTTGTATGGTGCAATTGACATTAAAGCAACCAGTTTAGGTGAAAACTCTTCACTTCAAAAATTGATTGACCTTGTAAAGGCAGCTGATGAAAAGCAAGCTCCAACTCAAAGGATTGCAGATAAATGGGCTACATGGCTTGTTCCTGTTGCATTGATAATCGCAATTGCAGCTTGGCTCATTACAGGAAACATTGAAAGAGGGGTGACAGTCCTCGTAGTGTTCTGTCCATGTGCATTGATACTTGCTACACCAACTGCAATTATGGCAGCTATTGGTCAGGCAACAAAATATGGGGTTCTCATTAAATCTGGTGAAGCTTTAGAGACATTAGGTGGATTGAATACCTTAGTATTTGATAAAACAGGTACTTTAACTTATGGTAATTTAGCAGTTTCAGATATTATTTCCTTGAAAGACGATTTAGATGAAATGGATGTCTTAAATATAGTTGCTTCTTGTGAGAAATTAAGTGAGCATCCATTGGCTAAAGCTATTGTAGACAAAGCAAAAGAAGCGGAAATTGATATTGAAGAACCACAAGACTTTAAGATGGTCCCTGGAAAAGGGGTAAGTTGTAAAAACTCTTATGGTCAAGTATATGCAGGAAACTCCAAATTTCTATCAGAAAATAATATTGATTTTAATGTTGATGCTGAACTAAACCAGTTAAAACATGAAGGTAAGGCTTCAATTATCGTTGCTTTGAATGATGGCGTAGTCGGTTTGATCGGATTATCTGATGTGATACGTGAAGATTCCAAAAACATGATTGAGAACTTGCATGATTTAGGAACTGAAACCATATTGCTTACAGGGGATAATACTGAAACCGCTAATTATTTTGCCTCTCAAGTTGGAATTGGAAAGGTATATGGTAATCTTCTTCCTCAAGAAAAGCTTGATTGGATTGAAAAGCTTAAAAGTGAAGGCAAGAAAGTCTGTATGATTGGTGACGGTGTAAATGATGCGCCTGCACTCAAGACTGCTGATGTAAGTGTAGCGATGGGATCCGTTGGAAGTGATGTTGCAATTGAGGCAGCGGACATTGCTCTTTTAGGTGATGACATAGGTAAGATTCCATATCTTAAAAAGCTTTCAAATTCAACCTTGTTTACAATCAAGGCAAACATTATCATTTCCATGACAATCAATGCAGTGGCTATTGTATGTTCCGTTTTAGGATTATTGAATCCGGTTACTGGAGCTATTGTTCACAATGCAGGATCCTGTCTTGTAGTGTTGAATGCAGCATTGTTGTATGACAGGAAATTTGATGATTCAATTAAGAAAATCGATACTGAAAATGTAGAGCATTCCCATTATCACTTCCATAATGATGGAGAGCACTCACATTCTCATGACGGCATCAAGATAATTGATGAAATCAAAACAGAAAGTGGAATTAAGCATATGCATGCTCACAAGCATGCATTGGTTAGACAAAGTTGTGAAACCTATCACAACTAGTCTTTTTCTTTTTTATTAAATAATATTTATTTATAGCTATTTTTTACTATTTTTTATTTCTTTTTTTACTATTTTTTATTTTCTTTTTTTATAGTCTTTTATTTCTTTTTTTATAGTTTTTTATTTCTTTTTTTACTATTTTTCCAAATTATTATATTTAATTGATTTATAAAAACTTATTAATATTGAAGTTTATACTAACTATAACAATGTTTTAAATAATTCGAATTATTCAAAATTTGATTTAAATTAATTGTGAGGGATTATTATGGAATTGGATTCAAATGAAGTAGTAAAGAAAATTGAAGAATACAGAAAGGATTACAGTTGTTCACAAGCAACTCTTATGGGAATTTGTGATGTTGCAGGTATGCCTACTGAAGAATTGGCTCTTCTTGCAAAAGGATTCTCTGGAGGAATTGGTGGAACATTCTCTGAAGGGACCTGTGGTGCTGTAACTGGAGCTGTAATGGCTTTAGGTCTTTTAGGTGCAGATGAAAAGCAAATCATTTCCGCTTCCAAAAAGTTATTCAATGAATTCAAGGACAAGTATGAATCTGTAACATGCGGATACATTTCAAAAGATGGTGATGACAAATCTCCATGTGTTGAAGTATGCTTATTTGCAGGTGAAAAGGTCTGTGAATACTTAAAAGAATAATTTTTCATATTTTTCACTATTACATTATTTTTTTTATTATGTTAATTTCTTTTTTTATTAATTAATTATTATTTTATGATTTTTTATCTTATTTTTCCCTTTTTTTCAATTATTTTTACATTTAACCTGGTTTTGTATTACTTTTTTTTAGTTTTAAGCATTTTTATTAATACTTTTTTATTACTTTTTCACTAATTTTTTACAATAAAGTAATACTTTTTTAAAATAATGTATTACATTTATATACTTTAAAATCATAATTATGATTGTAATATCTTTTTTATATTTAGTATTACTTTTTTAGAATTTTGTTTAAAATAGTAATACTGGAGGATGTTATTTTTTAAGTAATTTAACGAGGAAATTATATGGATAGAAAGATTTTAGTAGGTTCTGTAATTGTATTAATAGCAATTATCAGCGTAGGTTCTGCTTCTGCAGGCTGGTTTGACTTTTTAACAGGAGGATCTGAACATGCTCCTGATGAGTTAATCACTTGTGTAGCAGCACACGGTGAAGAACCGGAGTTCGGGTTTGACCCAATGCACGGTTGGGGATACCATGATTCCGGAACAGACCCATTAATTCAAAGTACAATTCTGAAAAGAAATGCTGACAACGAATTTGTAAATGACTTGGCAACAGATTATGAAATATCTGATGATTTGAAAACATATACTGTAACTATTCGTGATGATGTTAAATTCACAGATGGTTCCAAATTAACCGCTAAAGATGTGGCTTTCTCCTATAACACTGCTAAAGAGTTTGGAGAAGGTGCAGACTTAACCCATATGGAAGAAGCTAAAGCAGATGGAGATAAAGTAGTCTTTACTCTTGATCAACCGGATTCCACATTCATCAACAAATTAACTGATGTGGGTATCGTTCCAGAAGCTACTTATGACAATGCAACATATGGTCAAAACCCAATCGGTTCTGGACCTTATAAATTAGCTCAATGGGACAAAGGTCAACAATTCATCTTAGAGAAAAACCCTGATTACTATGGTGAAGAACCTTACTTCAACAAAATTACTAACCTCTTCCTTGACCCTGATGCAGCATTTGCAGCAGTTAAAAATGGAGATGTTGACATTGCTGAAGTAGCAGTATCCTATGCAGATGAAAAAATCGATGGTTACCACATGGAATACTTCGATTCCATTGATGTACGTGGTGTTTCCTTACCAACCACAATGGATGAAGGTAAAACCAGTGAAGATGGTGTTGCAATCGGTAACAATGTAACTGGAGACCCTGCTGTCAGACAAGCTTTAGCTATTGGTATTGACAGAGAAGAGTTAATAGATGGTGCATTAAATGGATATGGTAATGTATCCTACACTGGTGTGGCTAACCAATTACCATGGGCATTTGATGCTGGATTCAAAGACGGTCAAGTAGATCAAGCAAAAACCATTCTTGAACAAGCAGGATGGAAAGACACTGATGGTGATGGTATCAGAGAAAAAGACGGCCAAAAAGCTGAATTCACTGTATACTATAAAGCATCCGCAGTTGAAAGACAAGCAATTGCAGTAACTTTAGCAGAGCAAGCAAAAGAATTAGGTATTGAAATCACTCCTAAAGGTGCAAGTTGGGATGAAATTGACCCAGACAAATACAGTCAAGGAGTTGTATGGGGATTCGGTTCAGCGGATCCATACTCAATTGAGCACCAATACGGTTCAGATGTAGCTTGTGTAGGTTATGATAACCC
>OMSA01000087.1 GCA_900313645.1 uncultured Methanobrevibacter sp. | reverse complement strand
TCAGCTGTTTGCACAGTCAAACTACCAGGTAGGAGCATTTTCAACAGCTATTTATGAGGGGCTGATGTTTAACTGCAAGACATTTATTCTGGACGTTCCCGGTGTGGAGTATTTGTCAGATTTAATAAAAAAGGGTTATGTGTGCAAGGTTAATGACATCAGTGACTTGATGGGCAATCTCGAGCATTTCAACCCAAAGGAATATGACAAGAATTTCTTTTTCAAGAATCTGGATAAAGAACTGTTAATGGGTGTGATTGACAATGGATGAATATATTCAGTTTATTAAAAGAATAGGTATTGTGGGCATAGCCAATATCCTGATATCCTTAAGCGGATTGATATTCATCCCGATAATTACAAAGAATTTCTCCACTTCAGATTATGGTGTGTGGGCGCAGGTCAATACTCTTGTTGCATTGGTTCCAAACATCGTTAATTTGGGCCTTCCATATACTATGGTGAGGTTTTTAGCCGCTGAAAAAGACAAAGAAATTATTAAACGGTCATTTTATTCAATGATGCTGCTTGTTTTGGCTTCAACACTTGTAATGATTTTCGTATTTGTAATTTTCTCAAATCAAATTGCAGGTGCGCTGTTTGATGGAAATATGCAGATAATGTTTATAGTCATTGTGATTTCATTTTTGGCATGTCTGAATCTGATGCTTTTAAGCTATTTCAGGACCTTTCAGCAAATTGCCCATTATTCAACTTTTCTTGTATTGCAGACATACATTGGTGTTGGAGTGTGTATCGTCTTAACATTAATGCATTATCCTATTGAAACTGTTGTTTTAGGATTGCTGTCCGGTTATCTGTTCGTATTTGTTGCAATGGCCATTTTAATTGTTAGGCAAATCGGTTTTACAACCAAATTCAAAAGCCTTAAAGATGAACTGAAATTTGCAATTCCAACAGTTCCAAACAACGTATCCTCATGGGTAGTTGATTCAAGCGATAAGTTTGTCATAGGAGTATTTATCGGATCGGCTGCTGTGGGATGCTATTCACCGGGTTATGCGTTGGGAAGCATATTGCTCATGTTTTTAACACCTTTTGCCGTTTTGCTTCCTGCAGTACTTCCAGAATACTTTGAAGCGGGAGATATGGATAAGGTAAATACATTCTTAAGCTATTCGATGAAATATTATCTGCTGATTACAATTCCTGCAGCTATCGGTTTAAGCCTGCTTTCAAAGCCTTTGCTTTACGTTCTAACCACAGACATTATCGCAAATCAGGGATATATGATTACTCCGTTGGTTGCACTTGGAGCAATATTTATGGGAATCTACGGTATTGTAAACAATATCATTATCCTTGAGAAAAAAACAACCATTCTGGGATATATATGGATTAGCGTAGCTGTCTTAAACATTGTTTTAAATGTTCTGGCAGTTCCGTATCTTGGAATCTACGGTGCGGGTCTTGCAACTTTAGTCTGTTATTTCTTTGCCTTTGCAGTAACACTGGTTTATTCAAGAAGATATGCAAAATTGCCGTTCGATTATAAATCAATTGCAAAAATAATATTTTCAGCAGTTGTCATGGGCGTTTTTGTCATGTTCGCAAATCCTCAGGGAATCATCAATATCCTGATTGTTGTGGCGGTGTCCGTTGCAATTTACTTTGCATTGCTTTTAGTGTTAAAAGGAATTGATAAAAAAGAGATTAATCTGATAAAAAGTATGATTTAATGGAAGTTTCCTTCTTTTTTTAGTTTTTCGTAGTGGTCAATATCTCTGTATTTGAAGACTTTTGCAGGATGGCCTCCTGCTATTGCGTATTTTTCAACATCCTTCACCACTACGCTTCCGGCCTGGATAATGGCTCCTTCACCAATTCTGACTCCTGGAAGAACAATGACGCGATTTCCCAACCAGACATTGTCTTCAATTATGACGTCTTTTGAAATTATTGTATCATCATATGGAATTGCATTGCCTTTGTCGTAGTTATGGATGCTTGTAATTATCATGCATTCAATACCTGAATGGAAATTGTCCCCAATAATTACATTGCCTGATCCTTGAATTTTCATTCCATTAAAATTAACGTTGTTTCCTAAAGTCGTATTTGGTGTAACATAACTTTCACCATTTACTTTAAGACCATCACCATAACTTTTTGCAACTCTTTTGCATCTATGTAGATACAATTTTTTTCTAATTTTGTTAAAAATCATAGTATCTTAAAAAAAGAAATTAAATTTCTGCAGAACAGTCTGCAGAATATTTGTTAATTAAAACAGCGCACTTATCAATAGTTTCTTGATCTAATTTGACAGTGCTTGACTGAATTTTGTTTAACAACTCTTCAATAAATAAGTCTTCGTCAGTCAAAGGCATATTTATTACAACAACTTCATTATTAATAAAACCAACCAACGGTTCAACGAAACAATTTTTAATATCGTTGTCACTTAAGAAGTTAATTAAATCTTCTCCTAAGGATAATGCTTTTTGTTTAATCTTGTTGTCTTGTGAAAATTTAGCTTGTTTGGTTGTATATCTAAATCGTTTTAAATTTCCACTGAAGGAAATTTCCTCCATCCTGTCATCATCCAACTCAGCGGAATTGATTAAATTCAAATTCTCATTTTCTGATTCTAATCTGAGTTTAGGATTATATTTTTGGGATAAGAGAGCATATATTCCAGTTGGACCAACAACTAAATGGTTGATGCTAGAGGATGATGTTGGAATTTTGAGATTGTAGAATACATAGTATTCTTCAGGAAGAGTTAACAAGTGTTCTCTGATTATTCTTGTTCTAATTTCAGTTTCCTTGACATCTTTAGTTTTGTAAAGTCCGTAACAAAGCATTATCACTCCTATGAACAATACAAAGATGCCTATACCACTATTTATAAGCAATATTTCAATAATACTTATAATAAAAATACCAAGTCCAACTAATAAAATGATGCCGTTCACGTCAAAGTCAATTGAACCTTTCTCTTCATCGTAATCCTTAATTGGATTTGATTGCAGATCTATTTCTCCGTTATCTGGCTCTTTAATGGCGATTTTATCTAAAAATCCAATTGATGGTTCAGATTCGATTTTTGGATAGTAAACGCTCATGCCCTTATAGAACTCATCTTTAAGAAAACTTTTCATAATTTCGTAATCGTCAGTTTTTGGAACTGCAAATTCCTTTCCAAACTTGTCTAAAAGTGAATCCGGAATTGTGGTTCTTGCAGTTTTAACGTTATATTCTTCTTCAAGTTCTCTTTCTCTTTTTTCATCATCTGCAATTTGTAGCATACGTTCTTCAGAAAAGAAATTTTCGAGCCTATTAGTAATGGATTTTAAAGAACGATCCTCTTCTTTTTGGGTCAAGTCTTCAGATGTTGGTTTTCCTGAACTAGATTGTTGTCTGATGGATTGAAGTTCATTCTGTCTTTCTTGTAGATATTTATCTAATTCTTTGTTCATTTCCTCATCTAAATATCTTAAAGAACCTCCACAACTGTCACATTCGTAATCAAGTATGCTGTCGCTACTTTTGATTTTATATTTTAATCCACATTCTTGGCATTGAACAATATATGAATTATCATACCTGAATGATTCAATAAATGAAGTATTAGATTTTTTTTCACCATCAGAATAATCTTCTAAGTATTCTAAGTCACCTGCACATGAAGAACACTCAAATGTTGAGATATCGTCATCATCATCGAGTTGGTATTTTGCACCACAGTTCTTACAGCATACAACTTTCATATTATCCTCTTAAATTGGTTTTATGATATTAGTTTTTTATTTTTTTTATTATATATGTTTCTAATATTGCACGATGCAATTTTCATATATCCTCTCAATTTGACCTACAACTTTATTCCAGTCGTATTTATTTTCAATTAACTGTCTGCCCTTTTCTCCAAACTCGTTACATAATTTTTCATCATTTAACAATCTTTCAAAACATTTGGCCAGGTCATTTTCATCATATTTGGATATAAGCCCCACATTATCCTTTACCCATGTATGAATGTGGTTATTTTCACTTAGGATTAAGGGTTTTGAACATGCCATAGCCTCAAGTCCGCTGGTTGTGAAGGATTCGTATTTTGAAGGCATTACGAATATGTCACAGTCAACCAGAGCTTCTCTTTTATCGTTTCCGGTCAGCACGCCAGGAAATATTATTCGATTGTTAAGGCCTAAGCTATCAATTAATTTTTCCAGCTCTCCTTTAAATCCGGAATCTCCGCCGACTATGGCTAATTTAACGTTTTGATTTGAAATCTGATTAAAGCTTTTGACCAGCAAATCCAATCCCTTGATCTCATGGATTCTTCCTAAAAATAAAATTAGCTTGTCATCTGAATTGATATTGTATTTGCTTTTGAAACTGCCTCTTTTCGGCAAATCATTATATTCGTCCAGGTTAATTCCCAGAGGCACGATTTCAATTTTTTCATCTGAAACGCCCATTTTCAAATACTGTTCCTTTTCGATTTCAGTCAATGCAAATACTTTACAGGCGTCATGCAGTATATCGAATCCCCAAAACTTATCGAAAATCTCTTTAAGCTTTTCTTTCTGGAAAAACGGAAGCACTGATCCGTGGGCCTGCAGAACATAGGGGATATTGTTTTTTCTGGCATACCTGTGTGTGGCAATAGCCAGGGAGTGCCTGTGCTCATGGATGTGTATTATATCAAAATCAGAAATGTTCTTTTTTAGATGATTAATCAGACTTATCGGGGTGTCGATTGTTGCTTTATTTTTGAAAGTGTTTGAGATATTTTTGAAATAATAAACCTTTATGCCGTCCACATAGACATTGTAGTTATCTTCAAATTTCAATCTTTCCTGGCAGCTGTCGGTTGTGTATACTGTCACGTCATGTCCGTTTTCAGCCTGTTTTTTAGCTATCTGGTAAGATGCGTTAACCACTCCCCCATGTGAGTAACAGGGAACAAATGAAGGAACTACATGTAATATTTTCATTTTAAACACTTTTCTCGTATATGTAAACATTATTGATGTTTTTTATGTCACTGTAATTTGTCACGTTATTCAAAATTTCATTTGAAATGTAATACGTTACGTTGCTTGAGTCAATCAGATCCTCATCATCGCTTGCTATAGGTATGAGATTTCCACCCAGCCACCAGTTATAAGCCCTGACGTTATATACGCCGATGGATATGTTTTCATAGTCCGGATGGGTTGTAATTATGTAATCTGAAACTTCTTCTATTGTTTTGAATTCGTCTGTCGGCTCGAA
>OMSA01000096.1 GCA_900313645.1 uncultured Methanobrevibacter sp. | reverse complement strand
TGCTGCATCCGGATTTTACATCTGAAGTTGCATCAAGACTGATTGGTGAAGTTCCTGAAGTTGCATGCGTGCTTAAGGGAAGTCCGCAGGATACAGTTGGCCAATTCGACAGGAATTGTGCAATAAATCATTTCGAGCTTCTTGAAGGCGATGACACACAGATAAATGTGATGAGAACCCTTCTCGGCGAAAAGATAGTTCTGGTTAAAAGACAGTCCGTTCACCACATAGAAGTTGCAATGACCACAGAGCAGAAGCTTGTCAACCTTCACAACTATCTGAAAAATAACGATATTAAAAAAGGAATTGCAGTTGATGGAATGTGCGGCCTGGGAGCCTTGGGAATCTATCTTTTGAAATTCGGATTCGAAAAGGTAATTTTCAATGATATAAATCCCGAAATGACCGAGGCGCTTAAGAAAAATCTTGAGATAAACGGCATTGAAGAGGGATATGAAATCATTAACGGAGCATTTGAAGATCTTGACACAGAGCATGCTGATTTATGCATTATCGACGCATTTCCTAAAATGGATGTTGCCGAAATAAATGAAAAAGCACATAAAATCGCCGATAATGTAGTTATCATATAATCTTTTTTTTAACAATTTTCCAGCTATAAAAACATCTGCATATATATTACAATGGCGGGAATAATCAGAACGCCCATAAGATGTGATTTTCCAACTCCTATATAGTGGGGAAGCATTCCCATTGCCGTTGAGGTGACCAAAGCCAGTGTCATGTAAAGGAACGGCGCTTTATAGTAGATGATGAACAGGTACAGTATTGCAATCTGAAGCACTATTACTGCTATCGAAAGCTTTCTGTAATCAACGCCGCCCATCAGCCTTGAAAATGAATCGCCAAGTTTCAGCGACAGCATCAGTGAAACAGAAACGGCTATAAGTGAAGCGAAAATGAAAATCACCAGATGATTCGGACCCATTTCAAAGATGAGATAGGACATGTAAACCGCTATTCCGCTTCGCGGATTTCCAATGATGTAGATTGCAATAAGTGAAAACAGGCAGTCCGAAATGTTCAATCCGGATGTTGCAAGAAGAAAGTTTACGGTATCATCATCGTCATTGTCATTGGCTCCGCTTACGGCCTGCGCTATAACGGTTCCCTGGGCAGGTCCGAAACCCGGAAGAAAACCCAATATAGCTCCTGTAATCCCTCCTGCAAAAATGCTCTTGAATTTGGGATAGTCTATGTTCAGCTCATAAAAGGGGTTCTGGTGAGGTATTGTTGAGGAGTCATTGAGGCTGAAAAGTATTGTGCTTATTCCGAAAAGGCCTGAAAATGTGCACATCAGTGTAATTCCCGATGAGATGGGGGTCTGAAAAATTATCCAGCCAAGTATTCCTGAAAGTACAAACAGAAGCAGGGACCATGTAAATGGCTTTGATACGTCATGCAGTATCGGCAGGGCTATTGCAAAAATCGGAAGCATCAGGATAGTCACGATAATTGCTCCGAATCCGCCTACAGAAACGATTCTTATCACTTCTTTTGACCTTCCCTGAAGCACCATTCTGTGGCCCGGAAGGATTGAGGTTGCCGTTCCCTCCTGCGGAACGCCCAGAAGCATTGACGGTACGAATTCGATAAGTGCATGGGCAATGGACATTGAAACCATCAAAACGCAAAGAAATTCCGGTGAAACGGTGTTTAGAAGAAATGTGGATGATGCAAAGAGTATCGCTCCTGCGGTGTTAACGTGAATGCCCGGAATCATGCCGGTGGTGGTTCCTATTAATATTCCTATAAAACAAGCTATAACTAATTCTATCATACATTAATCATTAATCAAGCTATGATTTAAAGCTTGTTGAAGCTATTGGATAATATTGATTTGTTTTTACAAAATTGAATTAGTTTAATCTGTGAAAATTTGATTGAATTGAGCTTTTAGTTCGAGTTGTGATTAAAATTTTTCACGATTGAAGTTCAATGACTTGAGTGATATTTTGGATAGCAGTTTCAGGGCTTCGTCGCGGGACATGTCCAGTTCTTCACAAATCATATCGTCCCATTCCTTTTCCTTTTGGATTAGAAACTCTGCGGTTTCAGTTCCCTTTTCGGTTAGGTTGATTTTATATGCTCTTTTGTTTTCCTCATCAACTTCCCGTACAATAAGTCCTTTTTCTTCAAAATCTTTAAATGCCCTTGAAACTCCGCTTCTGTCCATAAGACAGGCTTTTGCAATATCGGACTGGTTTGTGCCCATCTCATAATATAAAAACAGCAGCATATAATACTGGCTTGGAAGTATGTCAGTGTTTGCTTTAATGTGCTTGTTTATGTAAAAGTCATGAGTTTTCATCATTGAAATCAAATGATTTACAAGAAAGGGGGAATCCCTAATTATGTCGTCATATTCAATCATAATCTCACCTATATCAATATTTGATATTATATTTAAATAATATTTATAATATATTATACACAAGAAACTACTGAGGTTTTATCATGGATAAAAAAATCATCATCATTCTGGCAATTGCAGGCGTTTGTGTGATGCTTCTCACCTCTCCCGCGTTTGCAAAGGAAAACGTTAGTGTAAAGATTTCTACGGACAAATGGCTGAACGGCAAGGGAGTTATTTTAATCAAGCTTGTTGACAGTCATGGAAAGGAAATCAGCACCAATGGAAAAATCAAGTATATAATCACCGATTCCAATGGAAACTATGAATGGAAGTACAAGACCTATAACAAAGTTCTGCGCATAAAATATGCTCCTGGATGGTATAACGTCAAAGTAAAATTTTATGGCGATAAAAAGTACCTTCCGGCGGTCAAATCTCAGGATGTCAATGTTAAGACAACCAGCTCAGGTTTTGACGCCTACAATTATTATGACAATCATCAATGGGGTTTAAACCAGCAAATAGATGACTATATCGAGTATAACTATTGGGATGAGGAAATCTACGATGACCCGTACACTTACGATGGTGAAGGCTATTAAATAATTTTATTAATGCCAAAAAATAGATTTAAAATTGTCATTCCGCAGTGCTTAATTATTTTATATTTGGTAGTCTGTGGAAACTTATCAAAACTAAGCCAAAGGCATATTTTGGGAAAACAGTCTATAATGGTGAGTAAAATGAAACGCATTCAGGATTTTGAAAAACCTCCAAGGGTCACATTAAAAAGAAGTTTGATAATATTTTTTGGAAATGTAATCGGAATATATCTAATCAGCATTTTTGGATTGGGAATATCCAAAGCAGATATTGATGATATTGCACTATTCGTAATATTCATAAGTTTAATCAATGCCATTTTATGGCCTTTACTCACAAGAATCCTAATGCCGTTTCTTGTTTTGACATTTGGTGTGGGGACATTAATTCTAAACGGTTTTCTCCTTCAGTTTTTCGGACCTCTTTTCAATATATATGTTGACGGACCGGCAATAATTCTAGCTCCACTGGCGATGGCTTTTGTAACAACAGTATTGTCCACATTGCTCACCATTGAAGATGACGGGTCATATTACAGGTCCGTTTTTAGAGATGCCGAAAAGAAACGAAAAGCCGAAATAAAAAATTATCCCGGGTTGATAATTGTTGAAATTGACGGGCTGGCTTATGACGTTTTAAAAGAAGCAATTGACAAAGGCCTGATGCCTACAGTCAAATCAATGATAGATGATAAGAGCCACACCCTCAGAATGTGGGAAACTGATTTGTCCTCACAGACAGGTGCAAGTCAGGCAGGAATCCTTCATGGAAATAACGAGGACATTACAGCATTCAGATGGATTGAAAAAGAAAACAACAATCAGATGATGCAATGTTCAGGGGTGGACAGAGTCAAAATACTCGAATCCAGAATTTCCGATGGAGACGGTTTGCTTGTTGAAAACGGTGCAAGCAGATCCAATCTGTTTTCAGGGGATACTGATAATGTTATATTCACATTCAGTAAGATACTGAACATCAGAAAACTGTATAACAAGGCATGGTTTTCAGTATTCTCAAATCCAAGTAATTTTGCACGTATAGTAAGTTTGTTTTTAGCCGAAATGATTCTGGAGATAATATCTCAAATCAAACATAGCGTAAAGAATATCAGGCCAAGGATTAAGCGCGGAATTGCCTATATTCCTGTAAGGGGTGCAACAAATGTATTCATGAGGGAAATCAACACTTCCACATTAATTGGGGATATGATGGTTGGAGATATTGATGTTGCATACTCCACTTATCTGGGTTACGATGAAATAGCTCACCATTCAGGTGTTCGTGACGAGGATTCATGGAAGGCCCTTAAGGGAATGGACAAACAGATCAGGCGTTTGGTTAAAGCGAACAAATACACTCCAAGAAAATACCAGTTTGTCATTCAGTCTGACCATGGCCAGACAAACGGTGCGACATTCATGCAGAGATACGGACAGTCCTTTGAGGATTTTGTCAAATCCCTGCTTCCAAAAGACATGAAAATGTTTGCAAAAATGTCATCCAACGAAGACCACTATGCCGAATCATTCATGCCGTTTTCAAAAAAGAACGATGATTTGATTGATGAAAAGGAACAGGAGGAATTGGGAGACTCTGAAGTAATTGTGCTTGCTTCCGGAAACCTTGCTATGATTTATCTAACTCAATGGAGCAACAATGAGTATATCGGATTTATTGTCGTTAGATCTTCTGAGAAAGGTGACATGGCTATCGGTAAAAATGGTGTTTACTATCTTGACAGTGATGAAATCGATGGCGAAAATCCTCTTGAAGGATTCGGTAAAAATATTGCAAGACACCTCAGGAGAAACAGCTCATTTAAATACACTCCGGATATTCTAGTCAACAGTTTTTACGATGAGGAAAAGGATGAGGTCTGTGCTTTTGAGGAACTGGTCGGAAGCCACGGAGGAGCTGGCGGAAGTCAGTCCAAGCCATTTATATTATATCCTTCAGACTGGAATGTCGGTGATGAAGAAATCGTTGGTGCTGAAAGCATTTATAGAATATTGAAAGATAATTTAAAGTTATTAAAAGGAAATCAGTAAAAAAGAGAGTATTTGGTGTTTAACCGACTAATATTAAACACCAGTGTTTCTTTTTGGAAAATTATATGGCAGAATTTAATTTTCCCGTATTAAATTAGAAAATTGTGAAAAGCTAATTTAATACAATTTTATATTTTTGGAGATTGTATTATTGACTAATAATATGTTTTGTTAAGTGAAAATTTAGGTATACCTAAATTACATGTCACTTGTATTAAAGTTTGTTTTCATAGTATATAAATGTTTCTAAATTTTTAGGTATGCCTAAATTTTTATACACTATTACTCACCAGAAAGAGTAGTTATATAACACTTGTTATTTTTAATATATAAACCTTTCTAAATTATTCGGCGTTCCTAAATTTTTGTCATGTCATAAAAAAATATAAAATTATATCGAAATCATATGTAAATCGCTATTTTGCACTTAAAAACCTGTTTTAGAGGATTTGCTTTTCACAATAATCTCTTTTTTCATATTCCGTAATTCATTTTCTTTCTTTTGGTATGCCTAAATACTTAAATAATATTAAATCTTATATAAATATACTTATTAGTTAACTGTTTTTTGTATCGGAATGGTCTATTCATAGGATATTGAATGCTGTTTCTGAGGTTAATGAAGGGGAGTGAGTGCATAATGAGAGAGTTGAAAGTAGGTTTGGCTGGTAATCCTAATGTAGGTAAGACTACGGTGTTCAATCAATTAACCGGGATGCACCAACATGTGGGCAACTGGCCTGGAAAAACTGTTGAAATGGCAGAGGGCAATTTCACACATGGCGATTACCGTTATGACATTATAGACCTGCCGGGCAATTATGCATTAAGCGCTCATACCATAGAGGAAATCGTATCAAGGGATTTCATTGTTGATGATAGTTCTGATGCAATTATTAATGTGGTTGATGCCGCTAATCTTGAGCGTAACCTGTATCTTACAGTTCAGATGATGGAACTTGGTGCCAATTTGGTGCTGGCAGTCAATATGAATGATTTTGCAAGGAAAAGAGGACATATAATTGATATGGAACTGATGCAGGAACTCTTGGGTTTTCCCGTCGTTGAAATTAATGCAAAAAATGCTGGAGGCTTTGACAAACTGTTGACAACAGTTGAAAGGGTGGCGGCAAATCCGAAGGATACAAGTGAAAAACTGTCCTACGGTAATGACATTAAGGGTCATTTGATGGATTTGCAGGAACTGATTGAAAAGGACAGTGATTTGCTTGATGTTCCTTCAATTTGGACTGCTGTCAAATTGCTGGAAAGGGATACTATTGTCATAGACAAGGTTAAAGATTCTTCCAATGGTTCAAGAATCATGGCTGAGGTCGATAAGGTAAGCAGACATTTATATGATGTTTACAATGAAAGTCCCGAAGAGGTTATTGCAAATTCAAGATATGCCTTTATCGACGGTCTGGTTGCTGAAGCTGTGGACAAGCCTGATGTTGAAATGGAAACCACCAGTGATAAAATTGATAAAATCGTAACCAATAGGATTTTGGCGCCTTTCATATTTGTAATTATCATGTTTGCAATGTTCCAGCTAACATTCACAATAGGAACTCCCTTTGAGCTTCTGATTCAATCGTTTTTCTCAATATTGACTCATGCGATATCTTCATACATGCCTCATGGCATCCTAACTTCCTTGATTTGTAACGGTATAATTGCAGGTGTCGGTGTTGTTGTCGGATTTCTGCCGATGATTGTGCTGATGTTTCTGTTTTTGAGCATACTGGAGGACTGCGGATACCTTGCAAGGGCTGCATTCACTTTGGATATGGTCATGCATAAGGTTGTCGGACTTCATGGTAAGGCTTTCATTCCTATGATTTTAGGATTCGGTTGTGGCGTACCGGCAATTATGGCAACAAGGACCATGGAAAATGAGGGAGACCGTATACTGGCAATGATGCTTGTTCCGTTCATGTCATGTACTTCCAGATTGCCGATCTATATTATTTTTATAGGGGCATTCTTTTCCCAACATCAAGGTGTGGTATTGCTTGGAATATATCTGCTGGGTATTGCGGTGGCACTTATTGTTGCAGCGATTCTTAAAAGAACCATGTTTAAGGGACTGTCCTCTCCATTCGTTATGGAATTGCCAACCTACAAGGTCCCTTCTCTAAAGGGAATACTGTTGCATACCTGGGAAAAGGTTAAGGACTTCCTGAAAAAGGCAGGTACAATTATTTTGCTGTGTTCTGTGATATTGTGGGCACTGCAGAATATCTTCCCGTGGGGTGGAACAAATCCTAAAATGAGTCTTTTGGGCATAATAGGTTCCTTTTTTGCTCCAATTTTCGCCCCGTTAGGATTTGGAACCTGGCAGGCTGCCGTTGCAATTATTGCAGGTTTGGCTTCTAAGGAGGTTGTGGTTGCTACATTCGGAACTTTGGCAGGAATGGATTCCAATGATCATGCGCGCATCACCAATTTGATTCATGACACATTCACTCCGCTGTCCGCTTTGTCATTCATGGCATTCACTCTGCTCTACACTCCATGTATTGCGGCTATAGGTACTATCAAGCAGGAAACAAACAGTTATAAATGGCCGTTAATAATGTGTGCCATTACTTTGATAAGCGCATATGTAGTTTCATTTTTAATTTTCCAAATTGGAACCCTGATGGGTTTTGGATAGGCTTGATGCCTGTCTTGCTTTTTTTATTTCAATCACTTTTGTTGTAATCTAAATTTTCATATATTTTTTTTAGGCATTCCAAAATATTTAAATAGTAAGGAATACAATATTAACATAAGTTTAGGCTAACCTAATTTTTAGGACTTAAACTGAAAAATTTTTTTTAGTCGAGGGTAATGTTGAAAGGCATTACTCTGGACATTCAATTAATACGGGAGAATGGTTAATGAAAGAATTAATTGTAGGATTAGCAGGAAACCCGAATGTGGGTAAAACTACAGTGTTCAACAGATTAACCGGTATGAGACAGCATGTGGGAAACTGGCCTGGAAAAACTGTCGAAAGGGCAGAGGGTCACTTCAAGCATGGAAACTATGAATTTGATGTTGTTGATCTACCGGGTAATTATGCATTGAGTGCTCATTCTATGGAAGAAATCGTATCAAGGGATTTCATAGTAGATGATGACTCTGATGTAATCATTAATGTAGTTGATGCTGCTAATTTGGAACGTAACTTATATTTAACAGTTCAAATGATGGAATTGGGTGCCAATTTAGTGATGGCACTTAACATGAACGATTTTGCTAAGAAAAAAGATCATATTATTGATATCAAACTGATGAGTGAACTTTTAGGATTTCCGGTTGTTGAAGTTAATGCTAAAACCGGTGACGGTTTTGATGAGCTATTGACAACTGTTGAAAAACAGGCTGAAAATCCTATCGATTCCAGTAAAAAATTGGTATACAGTAATGACATAAAAGGACACTTAGCAGAAATCCAGCAATATATAGAACAGGATAAGGGCTTGATGGATGTTCCTTCAGTTTGGACTGCAGTAAAATTGTTGGAAAAAGACACAATAGTTATAGACAAAGTTCAACATTCATCCAATGGTTCCAGAATCATGGTTGAAGTTGATAAGGTAAGTAAACATTTATATGATGTTTATAAGGAAGGTCCTGAAGAAGTTATTGCAAATGCAAGATATGCATTTATTGGCGGTTTGATGGCTGAGGCTGTCAAAAGGCCGGCTGTTGAAAAAGAAAGTACTACAGACAAAATCGATAAAATAGTTACTAACAGGCTTTTAGCTCCATTCATATTTCTCATTATAATGTATGTGATGTTCCAGTTGACATTTACAATCGGTGCTCCTTTCCAGGACATGATTGATCAGGCATTCGGTGCATTGGCCGGATGGGTTGGAGGCTTCCTTGGTGAAGGATTGCTTTCATCATTAATCTGCGATGGTGTCATCGGAGGTGTAGGTGGTGTTCTTACATTTTTACCAATCATTATTCTGATGTTTTTATTCTTAAGCATATTGGAAGACTCAGGTTATTTGGCAAGGGCAGCATTCACATTAGATATTATAATGCACAAGATTGTCGGTCTTCACGGTAAGGCTTTCATTCCTATGATTTTAGGATTCGGTTGTGGAGTTCCAGCTATTATGGCAACAAGAACCATGGAAAATGAAGGTCATGTACTGCCAGATTGCCGATTTACGGTATTTTCATAGCTGCATTCTTCAGTGAAAATCAGGGACTTATGCTGATTTTAATTTATGTATTGGGTATTTTTGTTGCTCTTATTGTTGCAGCAATCCTTAAAAGAACAATGTTTAAAGGACTGTCAACTCCGTTTGTTATGGAATTGCCGACTTATAAAATACCTTCAGTAAAAGGTGTATTGTTACACACTTGGGAAAAAGTAAAAGGATTTTTAAGAAAAGCAGGTACTCTTATTCTTGCATGTTCCATTGTACTTTGGATTTTACAAAATATCTTCCCTTGGGGAGGAACAGATCCTCAAATGAGTGTTTTAGGTATTAGCTGCCGTTGCAATTATTGCAGGTCTGGCCGCTAAGGAAGTTGTGGTTGCAACCTTCGGTACTTTAGCAGGTATGGAAGAGGACGATGAAGAAGGAATTACCAATCTGGTTCACGATACCTTCACTCCATTGTCTGCATTCTCATTCATGGCGTTCACATTGCTTTACACTCCATGTTTTGCCGCTATTGGTGCAATCAAACAGGAAACAAACAGTTATAAATGGGCTTTAACCATGTGTGCAATCACATTGGTCACAGCATACATTGTTGCATTCCTAATTTTCCAAGTTGGAGGCTTAGCAGGATTTGCATAAGTGAAATTAGACATTTCTCTAATATTCACTTTTTTAAAATTTTTAGTCATAACTAAATATTTATATACTTGTTGAAACATACTATTATCAAGAAGTTTTAGCATGCCTAAAAATTAATTTTATTGGTGATAAAATGAAAACCTTAAAAGATACAAAACCAGGAGAAACCGTTACTTTGGTTAAATACCATGATACTGGTGACGTCGATTTAAGAAGACACTTGTTAGGTATGGGTTTTGTTAAAGGAGCTCAAATTACTGTAAAAAAAGTAGCTACCTTAGGCGATCCTATTGAAATGAGTGTCAAAGGATATGATGTTTGTCTTCGTAAAGAAGAAGCTGAAAACATTGAAGTTGAATAACTTCAATCTTTTCATTTATTTTTTTTAGACTGATTTTATTAACGGTGTTATATTATGAAATGCAGAATGTGCGGTTTCGAATTTGATGAAACAAAATTAGAAAACAGGGGATGCTCCAGCTGCGGAAAACATGGATGCAACAGTATTCATTGTCCAAATTGCGGTTTTGCAAATTCTCCTGAACTTGATGATGAATTTGAATTCATTAAAAAGTTAAAAAATAAATTAAAAAACAGAAAAGCTACAAATTAAATATTTCTAGCTTTTAATATTTCTTCAACAGTTTCTTCAATGCTGATTTTTTCGGTATCCACGTCCAATCCATTTTCTTTTAATTTGTACAGTATTTCAGTTGTGATTGGCGCTTTTAAGTGAGCTTTTTTTAATAATTCCTTATCTGAAAATATCTGGTGTTTGTCACCTTGGGCAATAATTTCGCCACCATACAAAACGAATATTTTGTCTGCAAAGTGATTGACCATTTCTATATCGTGTGATGAGATAACAATGCTTATTCCATCTTCATTAAGTTTGTTTAAGATATCCAATACCTTGTCAACACCTTCAGGGTCAAGACCTGCTGTTGGCTCATCAAGAATCATTATTTCAGGACGCATTGCTACAATTCCTGCAATTGCCACTCTTTTTTGCTGGCCTCCACTTAGGTGGTGAGGGGTCTTGTCTTCAAAGCCGGTCATACCTACCATCTCTAAGGCTTCCTTGATTCTGGCTTTCACTTCATCATACTCAAGTCCCAGATTCATAGGTCCGAAGGCAACATCCTCCTTAACTGTTGGGGCAAATAGCTGGTCATTTGGATCTTGAAAGACAATTCCTACCTTTTGTCTGACTTTAAGCAGTTCGTCTCGCTCAAAGACAATCTTTTCACCATCTATTTCAACATGTCCTGAAGTAGGTTCGCTCAAACCGTTGAAATGGGAAAACAGTGTTGATTTTCCGGCACCGTTAGGACCCATAATCGCAATCTTTTCCCCTTTTTTAATTTTGAGATTAACGTTTTTTAAAGCTTCAGTCCCATCCGGATATGTGAAAGATAAGTTTTTTGTCTCTAAATGAATATGTTCCATTGTACCACCTAATTAATTGCTAAATTCTGTCCAAAGTAACCTAATTGGCCTGCATATTTAAATATTATAATTTCTAAGACTATGACGATAATAATTATTGTCAGTAAAAATATGTAATCGCTCCTCTCGGGAGATTTTTTCTCGTCAAACATTTCAGAGGCATCTGAAAATCCACGGCTCACCATACTTTTGTGGACCCTTTCCCCCTGTTCGTATGCTTTTAAAAACATCATACCGATTGTATAGCCCACCTGTTTGACTCTCCATTTATATGGAGTGTTCTTGCCGTGAATGCTGAAGTTTCTTGATTTTTGGCTTTTTCTGATTGCCGCAAGCTCGTCAACAAATAAAAACAGAAACCTTACCATAATGGAAAGTATCATTGCCAAGTCTCTTGGCATCTTTAATTTTCTAAAGGAGCTGGCCATTTCCTGCAGGGGAGTGGTTGATGAATAGATGATGATTGCTGTTAGTGATACAATCATACGCACCAAAAGCAAAATTGCCCAGTTCAGCCCGAAATCTGTAATGTGCAGCCAGGAATAACTCCAGATTATATTTCCCGGTTGGATAAATGGTTGAAATATAATGATCGCTCCACCGAATGGAAGTAACATCAATAATCTTTTAGCAGAATCCCAGTAGGATAAAGTGGCGAGTTTAAGCACAATCAATAGAAATATCTCAAGCACTATCGGTATGAAAAGTTCTTTTGAGACAACACAAACAAGAATAATAAAAACAGTTGAAATTAGTTTGATTCTTCCTTCCAAATTATGTATTGGGCTGTTTTTTGATGCCAGATCATCAAATCTCATTATTTGTGTTATGTCTACCATATTTTTTCACTACTTTAATATTAAAAATTAGTTATATATTATTATTTGCTTATGTCTGTTTAAGTAATATTCAATTACTTTTAAAAAAAAAGAAAAAAAGAAATTAAAAATTAATTTAACTTCTGTTTTTAACGACTGTAGCAACAACAAATCCGACCGCTAAGGTTACAATTGTACCTATCACCAGGGCTACGATTTGTAACGGTTGGCTATCTGGATTATCTGCAAATGCATAATCCGGGAAGATTGCATCAGGAATTCCGTTGATTTCTTCAATTGAAAAGTCTTCTGCAAGTCCTGAATCTTCTGCTGATTTTTCTAATCCGTCAGGGTCACCAGACGCAATGTATGGTGAAAGAACACAGATAATTACACAGATTACAACAGCAACAGCTATTAACATGATATCTTTTTGTTCCATATTATGCATCTCCTGCGTTCCATGCAAGTAAGTCTGGTCTGAATTTGTCTAATGCCGCAAGAACAATTACAGTTAACACTGCTTCGATAATACCGATGAAGAAGTGGTATAAGACCATTGATGGGATACCAATGTTCATTGGGAATGTTCCTGCAATACCCATTTCAATAGCACATGCTAATGCAGCAATTACAGTAGCTAACCATGCTGCAATACCTGCTGCAGGGTATTTTCCGATAGTTCCGTTTAATCCTTTGAAGGTGTATAATCCAACAAAACCTCCAATGATTGCCATATTCAATACATTTGCTCCTAAAGCAGTTATACCTCCGTCACCAAAGATCAATGCTTGGATAAGAAGTACTACAGTAAATACAAGCACGGCAGCTTCAGGTGCTAAAAATACGATAGCCACTAAAGCTCCACCAACCATGTGTCCGCTGGTACCAAATGGAATTGGCATGTTCATGGACATGATTGCAAAGATACCTGCTGCAAGAACTGCTAAAAGAGGGATACGTTTTTCATCTAAGTTGGATCTAGCCCATTTTACTGAGAAGTATAATGCAACGATTAATATTACATAGTATACTAAACATTGTGCAATAGGTATAAATCCGTCAGGTATATGCAAATTGATTCCTCCATTTAACATCAGTAATACTTTTTTATATTTTATTTATAAATCAGGTATTACTATAATGTATTATTTATTTGTCTTTTCAGTAATATCAAGTTTGTTGGGGCTTTTATTAAGTATAATGTTTAATAAGTCCTATATATCCCTTGACATTTAAGTATATACCTTGAAATCAATATATAAATGTTATTAAAGTAATACTTTTTTGTATTATTCATGCATTGGGTAATACTTTTTTATTACTTTTTCATAGATTTTCGCAAGTTTTGTAATACTAATCGGAGATTGACCGTTTAATGCAAGTAAAGTAAATAAAAATAGCTAAAATAAAGTAAATTAAAACTTGAATGTCTAATATTCCAGTTTCAACTCCTAAAATGGCGTAGGTCAATATTATACTGTAAATTCCAATGTATGCAAAGTCTTTAGTTTTCTGCATTAATTTAAACCCTATTCCCAATATGAATCCTAGAAGGCACATTCCTACAAGAACGCCGAATTTGCCGAAATCAACCACCATCTG
>OMSA01000086.1 GCA_900313645.1 uncultured Methanobrevibacter sp. | reverse complement strand
CTCGGTGCTTTTATTGGCCTGGTTGGTTCATGGACTAAAAAAAATCGTTTAAAAGCAATTGAAGAATATGAACAAAAACAGAAAATAGGAAAAAACAAAAAGAAAAATAAAAAGAAAAATAAAAAATAATAACTATCTATGTTATTATTTTTTCTAATTCGTCTCTTTCGATACCGCGTTTAATTTCTAAAGCGATTCTTCTACCCATACTCATTGGTTTACCATAAGTTAAGTAGGAATAAGGAGAACCGTCCATAAATGTGTTTGTACCACCATCAGTTCTTGCACTGATTTCGAAACAAATTACTTCTAAATTATCGTTTACTAAAGTTTGCATACAGAACGGACCGTTTAATCCTGGAGCAACTAATTTTTTAGCACTTTCTGTTAATTTATCTGCAATATCAAATACTTGTGGAAGTAATGACTCACGAATTACAGCTGGGTGATTACCAGTTACAACATAAGATGGGCTTAAATCAATATCCAGTTGATCTTTAGCAGGCATTCTTACAAAACCGTCAATACTTGATTCATATCTTGTATCCATACCCATTAACTCAACAGTATCATCAAGTGCTGAGTAGAAATAGTGTATACAGTAATTACAACCGGAAACATATTCTTCAATGTGTGCTGCTTCCACATCACTGTCTTCTAACCATCCACGTGCTTTCATAGCTTCAATTTTTGCATCAAATTCTTCTGTGGATGATGCTACAAAGTAACCTCTTCCACCTCTTGCACCAGGGAATTTAACCATAACAGGCCTGTCGATTTCAGCAGGGCTGTCATATTTGAATGGTATTCTCACATCACCTTCAACAAGCAATGCTCTTTCTTTGTCCCTTTCAGCTTCCCATCTGAGTACATCTCTGTTTCCAAACATTGGGACATTAAATTTGTCTTCTACATTATCAAGACCAGCATAAGCAACAAAAGATCCATGAGGAACAACAATTGCATTCATATCTCTTAGTTTTTGCTGAACATCCTCATTGACGATGTCTTTGAATTCATCGACAATTATGTATTCATCAGCAACACCAAATCTTTGGTATGGAATTTCTCTTCCTTTTTGACATACAATAGCTGTTCTAAATCCTTCTTCCTTTGCACCTTGTAAAATATGTAAAGAAGTGTGGCTTCCAAGAGTAGCTATAGTAATTTCACTTTTGTCGTATTTAGCCAAAATATCTAAAATATCTTCCTTTTTCACTTCACCCATTATATCTTCTCCTAAAAGAATGATATATATAAATATGTTTTTGGAATTTATAATATTTTTTATTTTAAAATTTAAAAAGGAGATAAAACAAATATTAAATTGAATAAATAAGGAATGAAAAATATGTTAATCGGTTTAATTTCAGACACACATATCCCGGACAGGGCAAGGATACTGCCCCAAAAGGTATTAGATGCATTCAGCAATGTTGATTTGATTATCCATGCTGGGGATTTGACATCACCAAAAGTCTTAGATGAGCTGGAAGAGATAGCTCCGGTTATGGCCGTTCAGGGAAATATGGACAGGGCAAATGGAATTGACCTTCCAAAGGCAAAGGTTATTGAAGCTGAAGATTTAAAGATTGGAGTCATTCATGGAGAGGTGTATCCAAGAGCGGATTCCGACCAATTATTATATCTGGCAAAGGAACTTGATGTGGACATTCTGGTTTCCGGACATTCCCATCAGCCAAAAATAGAACAGAAAGATGGTGTTTTGCTTTTAAATCCTGGAAGCCCTATTGTTCCAAGACTTGCCGACAGAACTGTGATGTTGCTTGAAATTAACAATAAAGAAGTTGGCGTTGAAGTAGTTAAAATCGGATCACCGGTCTGCAGCGCACTTGATTTTGACCAATACAAGAGGGATTGAAATGGGAAGCAAATGGCAAATGGAAAAACACAATGACCCCTATTATAAAAAGGCTAAAAAGGAAGATTATCGTTCAAGAGCATCATATAAACTCAAACAACTTGACAAAAAATATAAACTCATAAAAGAAGGAAATACCGTTGTGGACCTTGGGGCCGCTCCCGGAGGCTGGTCACAGGTCGCTTTAGAAAAAGTCGGTGAAGAGGGAATAGTTGTCGGAGTCGACTTGAACCGTTTTAAAAAATTCCATGAAGAGAATTATTTCGGAATCAGAGGAGATTTTACAACCCCTGAAGTTCAGGAAAAAATAATGGAGCTCATAGGCGGAAAAGCAAAAGTTGTAATGTCTGACGCTTCACCATCATTATGCGGAATAAAAAACATAGACCAGCTCAGGTCAATCGATCTGGTTTATACTGTAATAGAAATAGCTGAAAATATCCTTGAAGAAAAGGGTAATCTCGTCATGAAAGTATTTCAGGGCCCTGAATACAAAGAGATGCTGGACTCCCTAAAAGGCAAATTCAGACATGTGAGAACAACAAAACCGGCATCATCACGTAAAAAAAGTTCTGAAATGTATGTTGTTGGTCTTGAATATATGCCAAATAAAAAAAAGAAAAAAAGAAGATGATTAGAGACTGTTGTAGGCATCATTAGCTGCAACAAGTTTCTTTTTAGCGAAATCAATCCTACTATCAACTTCATTGGATGGTTTATCTGCATCCAGAGCACTTTGGACATTTTCAATAGCCGAATTTGCCCGAGTCAGCTCCAATTTTGCATCATTATAAACTTTTACATCACCAGAATCGCCTGCATAATATGTTGATTTGATACTGTCAAACTTGACAGACAAATTGCTATATTCAGCTTTAAGTTCTGCAAGCTCATCATATTGAGTTCCAGAGGATATTTCATTTGTAATTCCTGTTGATACAATACTGTAACCTACATAAGCAACAACAATGATTGTTGATATTATCATTATAATTCCTACGACAGAAATTAACATAGAAGTAGATTTAAATAAGCTAAGTCTTGATTTTCTCATATTACCCTCAATTAATAAAGTTATATTAATACAATTTATAGATATTAGTATATAATTGTTACTTATTCTCCCATTTTAGGCAATATTTTTTAAGTATAAAAAATTAATATTAAGACAATGAACTCTACTAATAAAACACAAACATCAACTGCAAAATTTGAAGAATTTTTTGCGACATCATATAAGGATGATGTATTTGAAATACTCGAAAAATATCCTGATGAGAGATCACTAACTGTAAACTATCAATCCTTGGAAATATTTGATCCAGACCTGGCAGATTTATTAATTGACAAACCTGAGGAAGTTATTGAAGCTGCCAAAATTGCAATAAAAAACATTGACCCGTTAGTGAAAGATGCGGACATAAACATTCGTTTTGAAAATCTGACAAACATTATTCCTTTAAAAGATTTGCTGAGCAAATATATCGGAACATTCGTGTCTGCAGACGGAATTGTCAGAAAAACTGATGAAATAAGACCTCGTATTGAAACCGGTGTTTTTGAATGTAGAGGATGTATGAGATTACATGAGGTCGAGCAGACATCAGGAAACCGCATTGTAGAGCCTTCATTATGTAGTGAATGTGGAGGAAGGTCCTTTAGATTGCTTCAGGAAGAATCAAAATACGTCGATACCCAAACTGCTAGAATGCAGGAACCTTTGGAAAATCTGTCAGGGGGAAGCGAGCCTAAACAGATGTTAATGATTCTGGAAGATGATTTGGTAGACAAGCTAAATCCCGGAGACAAAGTAAGAATCACAGGAACTTTAAAAACATTCAGAGAAGAGAGAAGCGGAAAATTCAAAAATTACATTTATGTTAATCATATCGAACCTTTAGAACAGGAATTTGAAGAGCTACACCTTTCTGAAGAGGATGAAGAAAAAATTATTGAACTATCACAAGACCCTCACATTTATGATAAAATTATCAAATCAACTGCTCCATCAATCAGAGGATACAGAGAAGTTAAGGAAGCTATTGCACTCCAGTTATTCGGAGGAGCTGCAAAAGAACTTGAAGATGAAACCAAATTAAGAGGAGACATCCACATCCTGATTGTCGGAGACCCTGGTATTGGTAAGTCACAGATACTGAAATACGTTTCAAGACTCGCTCCAAGAAGTATCTATACAAGTGGTAAAGGTACAAGTGGTGCTGGATTAACCGCAGCCGCTGTCAGAGATGAGCTTGGAGGATGGTCACTTGAGGCAGGTGCGCTGGTTCTTGGGGACCAAGGTAACGTATGTGTTGACGAACTGGACAAAATGAGGTCCGAAGACCGTTCAGCACTTCACGAAGCACTAGAACAACAGACTGTAAGTATTGCAAAGGCAGGAATCATGGCCACATTGAACTCAAGATGTTCCGTTCTTGCAGCTGCAAACCCTAAATTCGGAAGATTTGACAGATATAAAATACTTGCCGAGCAAATTGATTTGCCTGCACCAATTATTTCACGTTTCGATTTGATTTTTGTTATTGAAGACAAGCCTAACAGGGAAGGGGATACAAAATTAGCAGAGCACATCCTGAAAATACACAAGGAGAATACTGTTGATTATGAGATTGAACCTGAACTGCTTAGAAAATACATTGCATATGCTCGTAAAAATGTTAATCCTCAATTAACTGACGAAGCGAACCAAATTCTGCAAGAGTTTTATGTAAATACAAGAAACAGTAATCCTGAAGAGCAAGGCGCTGTTCCAATTACTGCAAGACAACTAGAGGCAATCATCCGTCTGGCGGAAGCTAGTGCTAAAGTTAAACTTAAGGATAAAGTTGAAAAAGAGGATGCTGAAAAGGCTGTTAAATTGACAATGTTCTGTCTTAAAGACGTAGGTGTTGATCCGGAAACCGGAATACTTGATGCTGATATCGTAAGCGGAGGAACACCAAAATCAGACAGGGACAAAATCCAGAAAGTGACCGAAGAAATCAAACTCCTTGAAGAGGAATTTGCCGGAGACGCTCCATTGAATGTGCTGCTGTCAAACATGAGCGACAAATATGGCGTAAGCGAAGACAAAACCGAGCAAATCGTCAGAAACCTAAAACAGAAAGGAGTAATATACGAGCCAAATACTGGATACTATAGAATAGCTTAACTATTCTTTTTTAATTTTTTTATTTTTTATCTCAGAAACTGGCATTAACAATACATTAATAAATGATTAAAACTAAATTTAATATATTATACTTATACTAATTTTTAATGGAGAGATAAGCAATAGACCAATTACCTCCTGAAGTATTTGAACACAAAAGATTCAAAATTCCTAAAGCTTATTCAGATATCCAAGGTAATAGAACATTCATTAAAAACTTTAAAGATGTTTCAGAAGGTTTAAATAGAGACCCTCAACATTTATTAAAATTCTTAATGAGAGAATTAGGTACTGCAGGAAATATTGAAGGTCAAAGAGCAATTTTACAAGGTAAATTCACCCATTATCTAATCAACGAAAGAATTGAAGATTATGTGGACAAATATGTAATTTGTCACGAATGTAACAGACCAGATACAAGAATCATTAGAGAAGGTAGAATATTCTTACTTAAATGTGCTGCATGCGGTGCAACAGCACCTTTAAAATCATTATAATTTTACCTTTTTACTTATTTTTTTACTGATACAATGTTTTGTCCAGAGTGCGGAAGTACAGATAAGGAAATGGTAGGAGACATCTGTATAGACTGTTTTTTAAAAGAATTTCAAATGATAGAACTGCCTGAAAGAATTGAAGTTCAAATCTGCAGTCACTGTAACAGCAAACTTGAAGAGGGTAAATGGAGTGACGAATTCATTCCTGAAGAAGAGATAATTTACCGTGCACTTGAGAGAAACATTAAAATTGCCGATGAAGTGGAAAATGAAGATATAAATCTTGAAATTGACCAGATTAAAGGCACAATTGCAAGCTGTTATGTTGAAGTTGTAGGTGA
>OMSA01000161.1 GCA_900313645.1 uncultured Methanobrevibacter sp. | reverse complement strand
TGAAAAATATGAAAATCCTCTGGAGCATGAATGCACCGTTGAGGAAGGCGAGGTGTTCATTGCTAACGGATGGGTAAAACCGGATGATTTCTGTGACAGCGCATGGGAAAGCCTATCACCTTTTGTAATGGCTCTTGCTAATGGCGCTAGCGACTTTTATGACGGATGGATGAAAAATAAAAAGTCTGCAATGATTTCATGCAATGACGGATTCAGGCCGGTCAGTTTTTTATTGGAAACAATGGATGAGGATGCAGACTGATTTGATAATATGGCTAATGTAGTTTTTGATTTCTGTAAAAAAGAAACGATATTTGTTATATCATTAATTTTAGCCGTTATTTCCTGTTTTTTTGTAAAACCGACAATAAATTATTTGGACTATATTAACTGGGACACCATAATATTGCTTTTTGCAATAATGCTTATTGTTGAGGTTTTAAAGAATCTGGCCATTTTTGAGATTCTCGTTCGAAAATTGCTGGTTAAAATTAGCAATACCCGTGGCCTTGTATTAATATTGGTTTTCATTTGCTTTTTCAGCTCAATTTTCATCACCAATGACGTATCATTAATTATTTTTGTTCCGTTTGCCATATTGGCTTTGAAAAAACTTGACAGGACAGATCTGATTATTCCAACCGTCTCACTGCAGACCATTGCCGCCAATGTCGGATGTATGGTTCTTCCTATCGGAGCTCCCCACAACATAGTGATGTATACGGTATCCCATATTCCATTCATTTCATTTTTCATGCTATTGCTGCCGTATATTCTCGTATCTGTCGTGTTTTTGATGGTAATGCTATTGTTCATTCCAAAGGATAAAATTACCTTGCCCAAGTTTAAAAATATAGAAGTTGAACATGACAGTTTCTTTAAGAGAGTTTTTTTGGGCGTTGATTATTATCTTCTTCTGACTTTTATAGCCCTTTTTGTTTTAATAGGAAATCTGGAAAATATTTCATATTTCAATGAATTGTTTAAGACATGGATTTCGGGAAATGAGGTGCTGTGGGGAATTGTTGCATCTCAGGTCATTTCCAATGTTCCCGCAGCGATGCTTCTAAGCGGTTTCAGTACAAATTATAATGCTATCATTATTGGTATTAATATTGGCGGTTTAGGTACTCTTATTGCTTCTATGGCAAATCTGATTTCATTTAAAATTCTTGTAAAGGAGTTTAACTCCTTTAAAGTTAGATATCTGGGAGTATTTACCTTATTGAATGTGGTTTTGCTGGTCATTCTTGTCGTCGTTTATGTTCTGATTTGAAATTTTTTCAAATTGTAATTATTCTTATACTATAAGAATTAAAAATAATAAGTGATAGTATGGCTAATAAAAATGTTGAGTTAATGAGAGGGGAGCCTGAAATTGCTGTTAGGAAACTGGCCATTCCTATAATGATTTCAATGCTTTTGACAGCATCATACAATATTGTTGATGGAATCTGGGTTGCAGGACTTGGTCAGACAGCTATTGCGGGAATAGGTTTTGTAACACCGATTTTCATGATTTTAAATGGTGTTAGTGTAGGACTTGGAAGCGGTGCAACCAGCAGTATTGCCCGTGCAGTCGGTGCAAGAAACCATGAAGGGGCCAGCAAATCAGCGGCGCACTCTCTTTTGATATTTTTAATAGCTTCAATAATTTTAACAATACTTCTGCTCATTATACAGGAACCTCTGCTCAGAACATATGGTGCCAGCGGTCAGGCATTGGCTGAGGCAATGAAATATGGTACTCCACTATTTTTAGGACTGTTTGCTTTCATATTTGCTAACGGTGGAAGCGGTGTTCTCCGTGGAGAAGGAGACATGAAAAGGGCAATGTATGCAATGATTGTATCTGTCGTTTTAAACTTTATTTTAGATCCGTTATTCATATATGTTTTAAATTTAGGCTCAGCGGGAGCTTCTCTTGCAACAATTGTAAGTTCAATAGGTTCTGCAAGCGTTATAATGTATTGGATTTTAATTAAAAAAGACACCTATGTGGATGTGACTTTCAGAGGGTTTAAATTCGAATCAGAAATAGCAATTGATATCCTGAAAGTAGGTATTCCGTCTTCACTGGACATGCTTATGATGTCAATAGCAATGAGTCTCTATCTAATTTTCATTTCATCAATCGGTGGTGAATACGGTATTGCAGCATTCACATCAGGTCAGAGATTATATCTGTTTGGAATAATGCCTCTTACAGCTATCGGTAGTGCTGTTGCGGCTGTTAGCGGAAGCGCGTACGGTGCTAAAAACTGGGATTATCTTAGAAGAACTCATACTTTCGGTACAAAATTCGCAATGATGTTTGCGATTGTAATCATGCTTATTTTAGTAGTG
>OMSA01000083.1 GCA_900313645.1 uncultured Methanobrevibacter sp. | reverse complement strand
AGAGACACTTTGGCATCCGGTGAAGGTGTGATGTACAACGTACCTTCTTTATCTTCCTTCCATTCATATTTGTCATATCGTGCCCAGTTGGAGCTGGTTCTTTTGAATAGGTTACTCATAAAAGCCTCCAATCTGTCTGTTTTAAAATGTAATCTGTATCATCAGAAAATATATTACTATCATACCAAGCATATCCTACAAGGTCAAATGGTATTTGTGATTTCTTTCGTTTTCTTATTCTTTTTATCCGTAATCAGTGTCCGATAGGTATCATAAAAAATCTGCTCCGCCTTCGTCAGGGAAATTTGATTATCTACTCTGTTTTGTAGTGCCTGAATAAAGGATTTACGAAGTTTCTTTAACATGGTGTCACGGATTTTGCGGATGTTTCTGTCGGTCTGCTCTCTAAATGCTGCAATCAACTGGCAGGAGTATCCCTTAATGGCAAGCTGGTACAATAGCTCTTTTTGAACATCCTTCAATGCAAAAATTGCTTTGGAAATATCCTCATCCGTCACCAGCTCATGCATTTCAAAGGGACAGTCATAAATGGCATCAAGGAAATCCCCTTTCATAATCTGTTTCCAGAAAACATGCCGGATGGGAGCAGGAATTACAATCTCATCCGGTGAAATTCCCCATTCCAGAGGAACATCCGACCTTCCTATCTCGTGGTAGCGTTCCTTCCGTTCACGGTTGGCATCAAGTCTGTTCCACCATGTAACCACATTTACAAATTCCTCCTCGGTTCTGGCAGAATCCTCAAGACGTGCCAGTGCTTCCTGTTCCAGTTCACGTTTCAGCTTTTTCCTCGTTGAAGCTTCTGGTATCCCTAATACTTCCGGTTCATTTTCCATCTCAAGTTCTATTTCAAGAATGGCGGCATTCTCCCGTTCAATGGCATCCGTCAGGTCATCTTCCGGTATGTCTTCTTCAAAATAATCATTTGTACATTCCTTCAACAGGGATTCACCACCTTTCAAAAAATATTTTCAAAACTTTTATAAAAAACAGTTCCGCTTTTGGGACTGCATTTCTCCTATAGGTGAGGAAGTAATCTTATTTATCTAAAAAAGATTACTTGAAAGCAGAAGAAAGGAGCCGGATTTTATGAAGATTTGTCTTATCAGTTGTCGCAGTCCGTCAAAGATACTTTGATTATAGCAAACGTATGTTCGTATTTCAAGGAGGATAATGGTATAGGAATGTCTGAGGAATTTCAGAAACATGCATTTGATATATTTGCACGAGAGCGTAATACAACGGAAAGTCATGTGGAAGGCACTGGTTTAGGTCTTGCGATTACAAAGCGTCTGATTGATATGCTGGGGGGAACAATTGAAATACAGAGCAAGGTTGGGACTGGTACTCGAATCACTGTTAGATTACCACATCGAATTGGAAAAGCCCCGTCAGAAAATACTGCAAATACCGATTATCCAACGGAATTTAGAGGAAAACATCTACTTCTCGTAGAGGACAATGATTTAAATGCAGAAATAGCCAGTGAACTTCTTAGTGTTGCAGGATTTATTGTAGACCGTGCTGAAGATGGTATAGTGTGCATAGACAAAATATTGAAATCCCCAAAAGATACGTATAATATGGTGTTGATGGACATTCAAATGCCAAAAATGGATGGATATACATGTGCAAAAAGGATACGTGCACTGCCAGATCCTGAAAAAGCAAATATACCGATTATTGCTGTGACGGCAAATTCATTCAAAGAAGATGAAGAAAAGGCAATTGCAGCTGGCATGAATGGACATATTTCAAAACCAATTCAGATTAATAAATTAATGGAGATGATGGAAAAAATATCAGTGTTACTAGTATAGTAGACCGGGTCTATTATGATAAATATTATTTAATGTTGACTAAGAAAAAACGATGTTTGCAATGGATATAGCTAAGGTTTTTAATGCAACTGTAGAAGATTTATTTGAGTTTGTGGACGATGAGATATAAGTTAGTAGTACCATATATGATTACACATCCCCCTGTAAAGTCTTTATTTGATGGCTTTTCAGGGGGATTTTTAGTTTGAAATCTGATTACAATTTGATAATATTCTCCATTATATCTAATATTTCTCTCATCTTATTTTTGCTTATCATTGAGTAATTGATAATATACATATCCTTTGCATCATCACCTCCACTAAAATAATAGTCCGACAGTGAGTTAATATGAATGCCGTTTTCCCTTAATAGATTATGAAAATTTTCAGACCCGATGCCTTCTTTTACTTTCAGAATAAAATGAAGTCCTGAATCATTTTCAATAATTGTGAAAATATTACCAATTTTACTATTTTCTATCTCTTGAATTACATTTTTTCTCTGGCGCATATAAAAGAGGCGCATGCGATTAATATGTTTTTCAAAATAGCCCTGATTTATAAATTGAGCTAACGTATATTGTTCAAAATTAGAAACTGTACACGAATAGAAGGACATCGTTTCATAGAATTTATTTGCCAAATGAGCTGGCAGAACCATATAACTAATACGTATCGTTGGAGTTAGGGACTTTGAAAAAGTATTAATATAAATTACTTTCTCACATCCATCAATAGAGAACAGTGTTGGTATAGGTTTACCTTCTGAGCGAAATTCACTATCATAATCATCTTCAATAATATATCGTTTATTATCTTGATTTGCCCATGCTAGAATTTCATATCTCCTGCTTGCAGACATTGTAATACCAGTTGGAAAATGGTGGTTAGGGCATATGTGAGCCACTTCAGCCTTTGTCCTGTCTAATTCAGATATCATAATTCCATTATTATCCATTGCTGCAAATCCACAGTCGATTTCACTGTGTTTATATATTTTCATAAGTTTTTTGTAACCGGGATTCTCTATCACATATTTTTTATTTTTACCCAATAATTGCGTAATGATTCCGTATAAGTATTCGGTACCAGCACCTATAATTATCTGATCAGGATCTACAATCATTCCTCGAAAGGAGGACAAATGGTTCGCAATAGATTCACGAAGTTCTCTGATGCCACCTGAAGGGGCACTTTTCATTAAATCATTTTTTCTGTTAGACATAACATCCCTTGTAACCTTGGCCCATACTGAAAAAGGAAAATTTTCGGGATCAGTCCCATTGTAGGAGAGATCATAAATAAATTCATTTTTCTCGCTTGGAACATGAATATCATAGGAAATATTACTTTTTGAAACAGTATTCATCGAATTGATAATCTCTGAAACATAATATCCTCTTTTGGGAAGTGTGAACACATAACCCTCACTTACCAACTGGTCATAAGCATTTTGAATCGTAATGGTACTAATACCATTATTTTTTGCAAAGCTTCTTTTTGACGGTAGTTTTTCTCCAGACTTTAATTTTCCAGAAATAATGTCCTTTTTAATACAGTTATATAAATATAGATATATTGGCCCATTTATATTATGAAAATCATATGTAAGCAAATAGCATACCTCCTAATCTGGCATATAAAATAATACCATTTTGAATATTTTTATCTATCCAGATTTATTATATTATCATTACAATAAAAAAACAAGGAGGAATGTGTTTATGAGTACAACACAATATGATTTAAATAAAGGATTGGCACAGATGTTAAAGGGTGGAGTTATTATGGACGTCACAACACCTGAACAGGCAAGAATTGCAGAAGAAGCAGGAGCATGTGCAGTAATGGCATTAGAAAGAATACCCGCAGATATACGTGCAGCGGGAGGTGTTTCGAGAATGAGTGACCCTAAAATGATAAAGGGAATACAGGAGGCAGTCAGTATTCCAGTTATGGCAAAATGTCGTATAGGTCATTTTGTAGAGGCCCAGATTCTTGAGGCAATTGAAATCGATTATATAGATGAATCAGAGGTATTATCTCCTGCTGATGATGTCTATCATATTGATAAGACAAAATTCAAAGTCCCATTTGTCTGCGGTGCCAGAGATTTGGGTGAGGCACTTAGACGTATTCAGGAAGGTGCTTCTATGATAAGGACAAAAGGTGAGCCTGGTACTGGAGATGTTGTGCAGGCAGTTCGACACATTAGGAAAATGAATTCTGAGATTCGAAATGTTGTCTCTTTAAGTACTGATGAACTTTTTGAGAAGGCAAAACAGCTTCAGGTTCCATATGAACTTCTTTTATATGTTCATGAACATGGAAAACTTCCTGTAGTTAATTTTGCAGCAGGAGGAGTTGCAACACCGGCAGATGCAGCTTTGATGATGCAGCTTGGCGCTGAGGGTGTATTCGTTGGAAGTGGAATTTTTAAATCAGGAAATCCGGCAAAGAGGGCTAGTGCAATAGTTCAAGCGGTAACTAATTACACAGATGCAAAACTGATTGCAGAGTTATCCCAGAATCTTGGGGAGGCAATGGTTGGAATTAATCCTTCTGAAATTAAAATCATTATGGAAGAAAGGGGAAAATAAATGCGCATAGGAATACTTGCGGTTCAAGGTGCTTTTATTGAGCATGAAAAAATTCTGGAAAAGCTTGGCGTGGACTATGTTGAAATACGTCAAAAAAAAGATTTTACAGGTATTGATGGATTGATTTTGCCTGGAGGAGAAAGTACTGTACAGGGAAAACTTATCAAAAAACTAGGTTTGCATGAAGAAATAAAATCATCTATTGAAAATGGACTACCAGTACTGGCAACCTGTGCTGGGTTAATCCTTCTCGCGCAAAATATCGAGAATGACAGCACAGTTCATTTAAGGACACTTCCCGTTACTGTAAAACGAAATGCTTACGGTCGACAACTTGGCAGTTTTTTAACGAATTCCAATGTTGGAGAAATAGCAGACTTTCCATTAGTATTTATACGTGCACCTTATATTACTAAAGTTGGTTCCAAAGTTCGAGTACTTGCAAGTGTAGACAATAATATTGTTGGTGTGGAATATGGAAAACAGATTGGTCTTGCTTTTCATCCTGAAATGACAGGGGACAATAGAATTCATGAGAGATTTATCCATAACTGTATTTCATAAAATAAATGCCTCTCTTTCTAAAATAGCCATTAAATGCTAGTGACTATTAAAACATAGAATGTTATAATTGTAGACAGATTATATTGGGTTGGGAGGAAGTGTTGGTTTTGCGTGAATTAATTCAAACAAATTTTGCTCCAGCAATTGGAATGTTTTTTACCATATTCTTTCTGATTGGAGATAAAAATCTTTCCAGAAAACATAAATTTTTCTTTTGGTCTGCAGTTGCAGCATGTATTACTGAATTGATAGCAACTAACATAGAATTATCACTTGCAGCACCGAATACTACTTTTATCAGGTGGCGTATTTTTTGGTCAGCAATCGGCTACACTGTTCGTCCAGTTTTCGGCATTTTTCTCTGGAATTGCATACTCGTTCAATGAAGAAAACAGGTGGGGCAGAGGGCCTTTAGGTATGTGGTTTTATTATATATTAGCTTTCTATCTTGCAATCATAGTTACTGGACTTATTGGAAAAAAACAGAAATATATTGGAATCAAGATGTCATTAGGCATTGCTTGTGTTGGTATTGTAATTATTGCGATGATTTGTGAAATGGAAAATATGGGAGTAGGTCTGAGCAGAACAGCCATGGTTTTTTCTCTTCTTGGATATCTGATGTACTTTCAGTCAACGGAGTATCAGAAGGAGCATATAGCAAAAGTATATGTAGCTGAACATGATTCGCTTACAGGAGCATTAAATAGATACGCATTTGAAAATCAGACACAGGAATTAACTAAATCTGAAGAAGCATTGGAATTTATGATTTTGGATATTGATAAATTCAAGGCAGTAAATGATACATATGGGAGGGCACTGAAAAAGTGGTAAACACCGCTTATATTTGGTATAATTCTAGTATCAAATATAGTCCAGCTAATAAATGTCAATAGCAAAATGAAAAAAA
>OMSA01000082.1 GCA_900313645.1 uncultured Methanobrevibacter sp. | reverse complement strand
ATGGTTATAAATTCATAAATGGCTCTGAATGCATAATCCTGCATTTCCTCCGTAATCTCTCCATCATAAAATATTACACCAGGATTAGTGTTGTCGCAGTCAAACATGGACAGTTTTTCAACTTCTCCAAGAACTATCTCCCTTGCCAGCGCTGCTTTCTCGTCATTTAAAATTTTTAGTGAAACACCACCATTTCCACGAGTTTTAAAACGGGCAAAAGGATTTAATCTTATCAATCTTGGATAGTCAACCAGTTCTATCCCATTTTCATTGAATTTGTTAATAATCTGACTTGCAAGATATGTAGTGCACATCCCATCAGGAGAATCCGTATCATCTATTCCGATATGTAAATATTTAATCATAACCACCTTACTAAAATATATTAACGTTAAAAGAATATATAATTTTAATAGTGAGGTATTCAATATGCTGACCCGAAGCCAAATGTTACACAATATTGAGAATTTGCTAACATCACAAGGATTTAAAACCTCAGATATTTATGATCAGGGCTCATTTGATATTGTGGCCAGAAAAAATCTATTAATTTTACTTTTAAAAACATTTTTAAATATCGACAGTATCAATGAACAGAATGCTCATGAAATGAAGCAATTGGCAAATATATTTCTGGCTTCCCCAATCATAATCGGTGAAAAATCCAGAAATGGTGTTTTAGAGGAAGGAGTAATCTATGAGAGATATGACATTCCTACAATTGGCTTTGATACATTGAAAAACATGATTTTATACAATGAATATCCTGAAATTTTAGCTGACCGTGGAGGATACTTTGTAAAAATAGACGGTAATGTGATAAAACAGTACCGTGAGGAATATTCAATGTCCCTTAAGGATTTGGCAAATCTTGCACACGTATCCCGTGCAACAATGTACAAATACGAAAACGGCATTGTAAGGGCAAATACCGAAACCGCAATGATTCTGGAAGAAATCCTGAATACAAAGGTCACTTTGGATATTGATTTATTAAAACAGCCTCAAAAAGAAGACATAAAGTTCACAGATGACGTTAATGATTTATCAAAACTGGGTTATGGAGTCATTTCAACAGAAAAAAGTCCGTTTGATGCTGTTGCTAAAATGAAAAGTTCCGACAAACATTCACCATTAATGGCAAATGTTGAAAAAAACAGGACTGAAAAGACATTGAAAAGAATGGCAATTCCCCTTAAAGACCTGTCAATGGTTACAACTTCCGAACCGGTATTCATAATCAACAATGACAAGATCAAGGAATCCATCGGTACAGTTCCTGTTATAAAATCCTGGGAATTGAAAGAATTTGATAACTCAAAAGAATTATTGAAGATGATTAGAGAGCGAAAAGAAAATTAGTGTGGTAATATGGAAAACTTAAATATAACAAATATGGAAAATTATCCGATTAAATGGGTTTGTAATTTTAAAGGACAAAGAGCTATTGGAATTTGCGGAAAAACCCAAAAAATAGCAATGTTTGCATCAGATGAAAGAGTATCCAGAATCCTTGAGGATATTGTAATCGGAACTGACGAAGCTCAGGAAGGATACGGCTGTGAAGAAAAGGACAGATGCTGCAATTTTGAATGCGAATTCTGCGAAATAAGCCCTAGACAATACCTCCAGATTACCGGCAAAAAGCCATCAAACAAAAACATTACCGATTTGATTAACGGATTGGCTGATTTGAACCAGTCCCTTGAAGCTGACGGGCACATTCCTTTTGAAGAATATGAAATTGTAAAGCTCTAAAATTCCTTTAGAAGCTCAAAATCTTCACGTGCCTCTTCTATTTTTGCCACTCCTATGGATATGGCATCGACATAATCAACATTTTTGAAAAATGTGAAGGCCTCTTTTGGTTTTAAAACACCTGCCGCCAATACTCTGGTGGCGATTACTTTTTTATTCAAACTTAAAAGCCTGTCAACAAATTCCTGTCTTTGGGATGCATTAAATGCATTGATATCCATCATGTAAGATATTGAATTTAACGGAATCATATAAAAATCAAATAAGTCCATGTCCAGATTTTCCGCAAGGAGATCTGTTGTTTTTGACGGGAATGCGGTAACCAGCCCTGAAAGAGAGCCTGTTTCATTAATTCTTTCAAGAATCCTTGAGGTCAGCCTCCAGTCATAGGCATCTGTGATAAACTCATCGACAAGCATTAAAGGACAGTCATAAGTTGAAAACAGTTCTATATCCTCATCCCAGTCAGCCTCTTTTGCAATCTCATAATTCGGATTTAAATAATCGATGTCGGTTTTTCCGATTGTTGCTATGACTTTCATTTCACATCCTTCACCAACTGCAATATCATAAGCTTCAAGCAATTTAGGGTCATTTATCAAATTGATTGCACGGATTCCATGATTGTAAGCTTCTTTAATAACTTCGGCTGTTGCGTGAGGATTATCATATAAATCCAGCTGATAAAGCCTTGCCCTGTGTCCAAAGTATGGCTCTGCAATAAACGGACCGTAACCCAGTATTGTTTGCGGAATTGATTTGTCTTTATATTCCATATCCTCTAAAAACATGTTTAATCATCCTTAATTTTTCAAGATTGAATTCAATCTAGTGCTGTAACTACATTTATATTTCTACATATATGGTTTTTTGCCAAAAAATAAAATAATCAAAATGATTTAAAAAAAATGTTTTTTCAATATTATCAAAATCTTTTAAATATTATAAAACACATAAATTTAATTAATATTTATTATTAAATATTTTGAAAATTATGGTGAAAATATGAAAGTACTTATTGCTGATGCTATTAACGAAAAAGGTATCGAAAATCTAAAGGAAGTAGCTGAAGTCGTTGTTGACACTGACATCACTCCTGAAGAGTTAGCTGATACCATCCATGAATATAATGGAATTATTGTAAGAAGTCGGACAAAATTAACCAAAGACATAATCAAAAAAGCAGATAATTTGCAAATCATTGCAAGAGCAGGTGTTGGAGTTGATAACATCGATCTTGATGCTGCAACCGAAAAGGGTATCATGGTCGTTAACTCCCCTGAATCAACATCCGTTACCGTAGCAGAACACACAATGGGATTGATCTTAAGCATGGCCCGTAAAATATCAATTGCTGACAAATCTGTTAAAGAAGGCAAATGGGAAAAGAAAAAATTTATGGGTGTTGAGCTCAGAAACAAAACTCTTGGTGTAATCGGAATGGGAAGAATCGGTTCACAGGTAGTTAACAGATGTAAAGCTTTTGGAATGGATGCAATGGCATACGACCCATACTTACCTGAAGAAGTTGCAAAACAGATGGGCGTTGACTTAACCGACCTTGAAACCGTGCTTAAAAACTCTGATTTCATTACAATTCACGTTCCACTCACTCCTGAAACCAAACATTCAATTTCAACAGAGCAGTTTGAATTGATGAAAGACACAGCATACATCGTAAACTGTGCCCGTGGTGGAATTATTGATGAAGAAGCATTATACGACGCTTTAGTAAACAACAAAATCGGTGGTGCCGCATTAGACGTATACGAAGAAGAGCCACCTGCTAAAGATTCAAAATTATTCGAGTTAGACAATATTGTTTTAACACCTCATATTGCTGCTTCAACCAAAGAAGCACAAAGAGACGCTGCTATTATCGTAGCAGACGAAATAATTGATTTGGCTAAAGGAAACAACCCTAAAAACGTTTTAAACATGCCACGTATTGACAACAACACTTACCAAGAGTTAGCACCATACATGGAATTATGTGAAAAATTAGGAAGTTTCATTTCACAAGCTGTAAACGGTAAAATCCAGGAAATCGAAATTGTTTACAGTGGAGAGTTAGCTGAAATTGATAACCTTGAAATATTAACAAGAACTGTTATTCAAGGTGCCGTAAATCCATTTTTAAGCTCCCCTGTTAATGCTGTAAATGCATCACTTGTTGCAAAAGACAGAGGCATAAGCATTACCGAAGGAAGAAAAGAAAATGCTAAAGGATACGAATCATTAATTAAGGTTATTGCAAAAAGTGAAAATGACAAATTCTCAGCAGAAGGTACTCACTTACACGAAGCAAGAATCTTAAAAGTTAATGGCTACTGGGTAGATGTTATCCCTGAAGGACACATGTTCATAGCAAAATACGAAGACGTTCCTGGAAGCATTGGTAAAATTGGAACAAAATTAGGCGAACACAACGTTAACATTGGAATTATGCAAGTTGGAAGAGATGAAAAAGGCGGAAGAGCCATCATGGTTCTAACTTTAGATAAAGAAATTCCTAAAAACGTTATTCAAGAAATCCAAGCTTTAGACAATGTTTATGAAGCTATTGGATTAGATTTATAAAAAACAATTTTTCACCATAATTGTTTTTTATTTTTTATTATTTTTTACAATCCTTTTAATACTGCCATCCGAATTTAATTCTATTCTGATTACCTGCTGAGGCAATTGGGTATTTGATATTGTAGTTACCTTATTTCTGTTTTCAAACTCTGCATAATGGTCAACGCGTTCCTCATCGAGAGTCTGGAAGAATTCATCATCCTCCTCATCAAAAAAACCAGGTTTAAATTCATCATCATCTGTTAGGACATCACTTTCATCAAAAAACTCATTGTCATTATTGTCTATAAACTGTCCATAGTCTCCAATGGTGTAGTCCAAATGCTCACCATATCTGTCATAGGACTTGAAAGTGTCAAAAGAATAAGGAAGACAGACAATCATGTGAAAATACCCGTTTCTTGAAAATGTCTTTAAATCTGCATCTGACGGCCTTGCACTAGGTCCAGGATGTGAATGGACAGATCCCCAGTATTTGGTATTCATAGGTATCATTTCAGTATGAACCACAGCACCTGTTTTGCTGGTCTCGCCAGGAATGAAAATTAATCCTGTGATATAAAGAACCTTATCTACAATCTTGCCGTCGAAAAACGCTAAAAATTCATTAGGATATGCTTTTTTTGAATAATAAATTACTGATTCAAGAACTTCACGGTCAACCCTGACCTCATTGAATTCATCATCGTCCCTTGAGAATAGCTTTGAAATAAAACTCATGAAATCACATCAATTTGCTTGAAAAAGTCTTCATTGAATATTGGAAGTTCCCAGTCTGTATAAACATAACTTCTGCTGGATGTCTGATTTACGTTGTCTTTTTTATTGAAACCTGTAACTTTTTTATTTTTGCGGTATACTCCTATACCTCTTTTTTTATAAGTTTCAATATCATTCAAGTTAATGCCATTCTGAAATAAGAATTCGTGTATCTCATTCAACTTCATGCCTTTTATTTTATCGTTTGCTTGACTATTTGAGTACTTGGATTTGAGGTATGAAATTCCATGTGAGTTTACGCAGTTTCTCCAGGACTCGTCCTGTCTCCACTTGAAATACCTGACCACATCCTCATCAGACACCGGAATGATTCTTGAATCAAAAGACGGCGGCTTTTTAAATTGAGCATTATAATGCAGTACGAATGAGCTTGCCGCAAAACTGGCAATTACTGAATTTATTTTTTCAACTCTGCCTTCAAATGGGATTGAATCTAGAAGTAAGCTTATCTCATCTGAAAAAGCATATGCAAATGATGCGGAAAACTCACTGAACAGGTCTTTGCAAACCTCACAGAGAACTTTGTAGAAACCTTCATCATATGGCTTGACCAGATTCAGGTCCTCAGCAAGTTTATGAAAACTTCTGCCGTCTAAACGAACGATAATTCTTGAGTTTTTCGGAACTTTTA
>OMSA01000112.1 GCA_900313645.1 uncultured Methanobrevibacter sp. | reverse complement strand
AATTTTCGATTTAATAATTTAACAAATTTTAACCATTTACTATATATACTAATTAAAAACATAAATTAATTCATTAACTAATTAAAATTAATTAAACAGGGTTCGATATTATGGTTAGATTTTCACAATCTCTTAATGATGGGCAATCAAAAAAGGATGAAAAACGCTATGAGGATGATTACCGTTTTTATTCTCAACCGGAGCAACCTCAAAGACCAGTTTATCAACAAAGGCCAGTCTATCGTGAAGATAATTTATATGAGCAATCTCAAGATGAGGAGATTAGTGATATTCTATATGATAAACCAAAAATCGAAAGAGAATCTGTCCAACCGGATTATTCAAAACCGGAATTAGATTTCCCTAAAGATCAAAACATTCAATTTGGTGTTGAATACTCTCCAAATTCAAGACCTCCTGTTATCGGTAATAACTATACAATCAGGTCAAATTCCATTATTTATAACGATGTGGTTATTGGAGACAATTTCAGAACAGGACATAATGTCGTTATCCGTGAAAACACCAATATCGGAGATGACGTTCTAATCGGAACCAACACCGTCATTGAAGGTGATGTGATTATTGGAAATGATGTAAGTATACAGTCTAATGTATATATTCCAACCAATTCCGTAATTGAAGATAATGTATTTATTGGACCTTGTGCTTGTTTTACTAATGATAAATATCCTGTAAGGATTAATTATGAACTTCAAGGACCTAAAATTAGGCGTGGAGCTTCAATTGGAGGTAACACAACATTCCTATCCAATGTTGAAATAGGTGAAGGATCAATTGTCGCTGCTGGAGCTATTGTTATACATTCCGTTCCACCATTCTATTTGGCAATCGGTACTCCTGCACGTATTAAACCTCTTCCAGATCATTTAAAAGTTCCAAACAGGTTCTAATTTTTAAGGAGACTTTTTTATGGCAATATATAAATGTAAGATTTGTGGTTATACTTTTGATGAGGATAATATTGAAGAAGGTTTAAATATTCCTGACGGCACCAAATTTGAAGATTTGCCTGCTTCATTCAAATGTCCGAAATGCCGCATGGCAAAAGCCATGTTTGAAAAAATAGATTAGTTTTATATATTACTAACAATAAACTTATTACTATATTTATATTAAGGAGATTGTTAATATGGCAAAATTTAAATGTAAACTTTGCGGTTATGTAACTGAAGAATTTGATGAACTTCCAGAAGACTACAAATGTCCAATGTGTGGCGCTGGCATAGACATGTTTGAAAAAGTAGAATAAGGCGATCATCATGGCTTTTGTTTGCAAAGTATGTGGATTCGTTCTTGAAGAAGACGAATTACCTGAAGACTACGTATGCCCAATGTGTGGCGTACCAGCAGCTCAATTTGAAGAACAATAAGTTCTTCTTTTTTTATATTTTTTCCAAAAATTGCTTATTTTTAAAAGTAACATTTACTTTTCCTGAATATTTCTCAAATATCTTTTCAATATCCAGATTATTTTTTGATACAACGCAATAGGTTACCTTATCACTGTATTCCTTTTCGATGCTTTCAAGATTATTGTTTCTCACTTCATTATCAACTATCTTGATATCTGAGTATTCAAAGGTGATTTTATAAACGTCATATTCTTCTATCTCCAAAATTTCAGATTCACCTATGGCTTCCATCACTGATTTTGAATATGCCCTTACAAGGCCTCCGGCGCCAAGTTTTATTCCTCCAAAATAACGTGTAACTACTGCTGTTACGTTATGGAGTTCATTTTTCCTTAAAACATTTATCATAGGTTTGCCGGCTGTTCCGCCAGGTTCCCCATCATCATCAAAGCCTTCCCCATCATTAACGATATATGCTGTACAGTTATGAGTCGCATCGCTATACTGCTGGTTTAACTTCTGAATGATTTCTTTTGATTCTTTTTTGTTTTTTGTTGGAAATAAAGAGCAAATAAACTGAGATTTTTTAATGTTTATTTCACTTTGAACCGGGTTTTTGATTGTTTTCATTGTATCAATATATTTATATATCTAATCCGACATATTAAATTTAATTAATTTAATGGGGTGTTATTGTGTCAAGTAGATCTGCTACAGTTTTAGTTATTTTCATTGTCGCGGTTATTGCATTTTGTTTTGCAAGTGTTTTTGCTGCAATGACAGGACCAATTTCAATTTTGCCTGTTGAAAATGAATCAGAAATGTTATTGGAAAATCTCTCAATATCCGATGATTCATCTAGTAATGTTTACACTTATAAGGATAATAGTCATTCTGATTCTTCAGATGCTTCAAATGTTGAAACAACTACAGATTCATCACAATCCAGTAGTAACCAAAAGGATAATACACCATCAGTTAATCCAAGTCCGACTCCAACTCCAACTCCTACCCCAAGCCCTGATGATTCAGGTTCACGTGATGGTGGGGATAGTTCGATTGAGACTACAACAGGCTGATTTAGAAGTCTAACAATTTTTCCACATCGAATATTACTGAATTAATAGCTAGGCTAAACAGCCTATGCCCATATTCCTCATCTACATAGACTCCGTTTTCTTCCACATCGCGTGCGCCTTCCTCAATATTCGGGTCATCTTGGCGTGCCTGTTTGAATCCGTGTAGACCAACTTCTTCATATTCGTTGACATTAGCCTGGTTTATAACTTCATTTTCATTGATAATTCCTAAAACCTTAGCCATTGACAGTTCGCCGCTTCCGCCATGGGGGCCTTCTGATGAAATCACCTGGTTGTTGAATACGATTGACAGGCCTGTTTCATCTTCAATATCCCATAATTCTGCCATAAGAGGTATATTTCCTCCATGAGCATTCACGATAACAACTTTTTCAATATTTAAGAATTTTTTTGCCTGGTTAAGGGTATTGATAACATTCTCTTTTAATACATCCATGGAAACATGAACACCATGGTCAATTGTATCCAGTTCATAAGCGGGAAATATTATTCCTAAAAACTTGGCTCCTGTTTCAAGAGAAGACTGAAAGGCTATGTGGGCTCCGATTTTAGCATCGGTATCTATTGGAAGTGCCGGGCCATGGTTTTCCAGATGTGATCCAAGTGCTATTATTCCAATTTTGTGAACTCCAGGGTCTCTTATCTTTCCAGCCCTATATCTTAGCTCTGCCATCATATCACCTTATATTTCAAAGTTCCAGATATCGTCACCAACATAGTGTTTGGTTTCAACTGCTTTTCCGGAATCATTTTCAACCATTTCTTCGCCACTTATCAAACTGACACCAATTGCCAGTGGTTTTCCATGTGTTTCGTCAATAATAAGTACAATATCGCCTGCTTCAACACCTTCAGAAGCATCAACAATTCCAGGGCTCATTATATCGGCTCCGTTGCTCACGAATCTGATTGCACCCATGTCTACGGTAACTGTCTTTGCATCAATCTTGTTAGCAAGCGCTGCTTTGAGTGTTGGGAATGGTTTGTCATCGATTATTATAATGTAAGGTTCTCCATCTACCAGAATAAATGAATTAGGTTCAGCCTCAAGTATTTCAACATTCTTTTTTCCTTGAAGTAAATCTCCATATTCTCCTAATTCTTCTTTGATTTGTTTAATTTTCTTTTTTTTCAGGAAATTTCTTTTTTTAACTTTTATAACCATGTATATCCCAACTGTATTTTAATGAATAATATTTTGTATTTGAAATAAATAAATCTATTTATTTATAATAGAATATTGCTCATTTCTTGAAAATACATATCTGAAGTCTATTTCCTCTCCCAAATTGGTAATGAGAATCGGAGAATCATTTTTTGCGTATCTTGTTATTGAACTCGCATTCTCATTGCTCAGTTTTTCAATGCAGTGATTGATCAGTTCAAGTTCCCTCTTGCTGAATTTAATGTCCGGTATGATTAGAGGATAATATCTGTGAATTATCCTGTTGTAATAGGCTTCTTTTTTTAAAAATAGTTGATTATTTTCTATTAGTTCCTGACTGATTTCTCTAAAATGAACGGGTTCTATTCCTCTTTTCGACTTGATATATGTCTCATTTGTAAGCATCCTCCCATAAAGTTCATAATAATAGAAATCAATGAAATATAAGATGCTGCAAAGCACGGTTTTTCCGAAAGTCTCTTTTGTGCAGCATTGGGATAATACATAC
>OMSA01000081.1 GCA_900313645.1 uncultured Methanobrevibacter sp. | reverse complement strand
ATAATATGAAAAAACTATAAAAATTAACAAATCTTTTAAGGATTAGTCTACAATTTACAACAAAAATTGCCATAACATAAACAAACATCGGAAGTAACCTTCCAGCAAATATTTGTCGGTGAAAAAACCCACATCATTAAAACTAAAAAAAATAGTAAAAAGAAGATATTATACCTAATATTCAATATAATATCTTAAAATAGCACCAATTCCACCAAATGCTCTGAAAAGTTGCATACCTTCTTCAGTTTCGGTAGAAATGAATTCAACTTCAGTATTAACTTCTTCAGCTTTTTCAATGAATTCATCAACCAAATCCATTGATGATTCTTCTTTTAAACGTTCATTACAATTAGGGCATCTTTCATCCAATTTGTCCGCTTCAGCCTGAGTTTTGACAGTGATTTCTTTTTGTGTTCCGCAGCTTGGACATGTAAATGTCTTGCGCATGCTGGAGAGATCTTCAGACAAAAGCAATATGTCAACAGCACCCATCACCAGACTGTCCCTAACCTGATTTTCACCATAGGAATAAAGTCCCCTTTCTTTTCTCAATTCCTGAATGAACCTTTGAACGAGTTTTTTCTCATGCATTACATCAAGATTTTCCAAATCATCCGCTGATTTTGCAATGACTTCACGAATACCCTCTTCACCAGTGTAGGAAGTGTCCACAATACTTATGACCTTATTTTTAAGTTCATATTGAAGATATTCACCATCATAGAAATCCTTCTTGGTGAAACCAGGTCCTCCAAGAATGATTCCTTTCAAATCATCCTTCAAAGGAAGGAATGCTTCATTCATATGGTCTCCAATACGTTTCAAGAATTGGTGAGCCAAATCTTCAATAACACGGTCAAACCTTCTTTGAGACTGACCTCCTGCCTTATGTTTTCCAGGAACACCACTGGTCAAATGACCGAGAATGGTTTCCCTTTTACCTTTTAGAGTAGCATAAGTTGCTTCATTTCTGTCAATAACGGCAACACCGTAAACGTCACGTTCCTCAATCATGTATTCAAGAGGTTCTACGAAAAACTCGTTGTTACATTTATACCAATAGGTAGTGACCGGTTCAGGCGGTTCTATAATGTATTTTTCCATTTTTTCAGTTCCAGGACCGCCTTTAGGAATCATACCCACAAACAAAACCAGACCATGTTCCGGAGGTTGTTTGTACAGTTTAATACTTTCCAAAATTACAGCAATAGCAGACTGTACATTTTTCCTTGTCTGTTTACTCTTGATGTTAGCACTTTGCCCCATTTCATCACGCATGTGCTTACCAACATCACTCAATTGTTTAGTTGGTGGAATGTAAACGGAAACAAGCTCAGTACCTCTGCCTCTTTTTTCTGATAACTCTTTTAATGTTTTTTTAAATTCATATAATTCTTTTGATGATACGTCAGCCATGTTATCCCATAAAAATTAAATTAATATAATAGATATAATTATATAAATACAAATATAAATAATTAATGAAAAAAACCGTGCAAATCCAAAAAAATTAAGTGAATTTTATGAAATGGAAAATTGGAAATGTCAAAATAGATAACCAGGTTGTCCTGGCACCAATGGCTGGAATATGCGATTCCGCATTTAGAAGAATTGCAAAATCAATGGGCTGCGGATTGCTTTCCACTGAAATGGTTTCAGACAAGGCCATAATGTATGACAACTGGAAAACAAAAGAAATGCTTTACATGACAGACTGTGAAAGGCCAATTTCCCAGCAAATTTTTGGAGCAGGCACAGAATCATTCAGGATAGCTTCCCAATTCATTGAGAAGAACATGAAGCCCGACATCATTGACATCAACATGGGATGTCCGGTAACAAAAGTTGCCGTTCGCTCACAGGCAGGAAGTGCACTTTTGAAAAATCCTGAAAAAGTTGCTGCCATTGTCAGCACGGTTGTTGATAGCGTAAATACGCCAGTTACCGTAAAAATCAGAAGCGGATGGGATAACCGCTGCATCAATGCAGTTGAAATAGCTAAAATTGTAGAGGATTGCGGAGCATGTGCAATAACCGTTCATCCGCGAACCCGTGAAGAAAGATATGGCGTAAAGGCCAACTGGTCAATAATCAGAAAAGTTAAGGAAACTGTTTCAATACCTGTCATTGGAAACGGAGATATTTTCACATGCTATGACGCCAAAAGAATGATTGATGAAACAGGCTGTGATGCAATAATGATCGGCAGGGGCGTTCTTGGAAATCCATGGCTGATAAAACACTGCATCGATTATCTTGATAGCGGAATTGTACCTGAAAGGGTAACGCTTGAAGAGAGAATTGAAATGATTAAAAGACATGCCGAACTTCTAAGTGAAATCAGACCCGAAAAGGTTGCAATGCACAAAATGAGAACTCATGCTGCTTATTATTTGAAAGGACGTTATCGAAGTGGCGAGATAAAGCCAAGATTATTTAAAATGAATACAAAAGAGGAACTGTTCGAATTATTGGATGAATATGTTGAATTAATCCAGTAATTTCTCTTCTCCGAATTTTTCAAACAATTCTAAATCGTTACTGGAAATCGTGTTTATTTCTAGAAGATCCATTTCAGTAACTTTCATGATTTCACGCGCCAGATGAACGTAGGTGTCAGGGTAGTCATTATAACCGAAAATGTGCCATATGACATCATTTTCAAAAACCATTTCCAGATACCAGTCATAACCCTCCAAATCATCAGGATCGCGAGTGTTGGATTTTGTATGGTACTCATCAAAAATCCACATGTAAACGTGATATTTTTCAAGAAGGCCCAATATCAGCTCCTTATCCTCACCAGTTAATTCCTTTTCAATATATCCGTCAATCGTACCCCTTTCAAAGTTGACAATCAATCTAGGCTTTGGGAATTCATAAGGATATGTCTGGTAATGGCCGAATTCGATGGATTTGAGATTCAGCCGGTCATTTGAGTAAACCCCGTCTTTTTGAATTTCATAATAAAGCGGCGTTGCAAGATGCTTTTGATAATTCAGATGCAGCACGTCAAAACCGAAGAGCTCTTTTAGGATTTCACCGAACTGAATCCATCCCTTAGGATAGTTATTTTTAAAGCAGTACTCCTCATAATTGTCTGACGAATAGATTATGACATTGCAGGAGTAAATCAGCTCAATTTTTTCAAAATACGAAAACTTTTCAGATTTAAAATCACTGAAAAGCTTCAGATTAGCAAAATCATGACGGAATTTATCAATATCCTCATCGGTTAACCTATGTATTTCACTGGTCATTTTCCGCCTTAAATCAACCAGTATATCTACCCATGAATCGTCACAGAGAGGATTTTCCTTGATAAATTTATCTCCACTTCCACGTTCTGAAATTTTATAATAAGCATTTTTATTAATCAAATCAATTGTGAAACATTCATAATGTCTGTTTAATCGTTTGAAGTTGAATCTCTGGGTAATTTCAATTTTTTCAATCATAGATAATTAATTATATTTTATCCCGGTTTAATATAATTTACCTAATTGAAAATAAAACAAACATTTAAATAAAATCATTAGTTAATTAATTAAGTAAGTGATAATATGATTAGAAGATGCCCACAATGCGGTGCAGCCGGTGACGATGTATACGGTTTTTGCATAAAATGCGGATATGAATTCCCTAAAATCAAAGAAAACCAGAATGCATGCCCACTATGCCAGTACCCAAATCCTGATGAAGCGGATTACTGCGTTAAATGCGGTACTCCATTAATATTCAGAAGTCAGTTTGAAGGAAATCACACCGCCTTAAATCCGATTGTCATTAAAAAGGAAGTGGTCAACAATGCACCGGAGCACAAGCCTAGCCAAACCAGCAAATGGATAATACTATTCGGATATATCTTCTCAATCCTCGGAGGCCTTTTGGGCCTGGTGATTGCAATTTATCTGTCTACCCGTAAAGACCCGGTAGCCAGAAAACACGGACATATTCAGCTTGCAATTTTCGGATTTTATATCGTACTGTTTGCGCTTTTATATGCGACAGGAAATATCCCTGCAGATGCCCTAACACAATACAGACAGCTACTCAGCGGAAACCTTACCTCTATTAATAGGTAAATACATTACTATTGCCGCATCACCATTTTCGTAATAGTTGGCAACCACCCGGTCAATTTTAAAATTAAAAGTTTTGTAAAACTCAACTGCCGCAGTATTATTTTCCTTTACTTCCAGATAGATTGCATTGATTTTCAGCATTGACAATATTGAAATTGCCTTTATCAGAAGTTGTGATCCAACATGGGACCGCCTGTAATTTTTATCAACGGCAATAGATATAATATGGCCCTGGTTTTCATATTTAATCCAAAAAATAACATAACCCACAACATAGCCTTCATCTTCAGCTACTAAAAAACCAACACCCATCTCGTACAATCCCTGAAAAACATCAACGCCATAAGATTGGTCAAATGACATGTTTTCTATTTCAAAAACTCTTTTTAAATCCTCAGGCTTAAATTTTCTCACAATCATACAACAATATGGTATAAAAAACAAAGTATTTAATTTTATCTAAAAAGCAAAATATAATACTTTAATACTTTGGACTGCGAATAATTAATTAAGGGATTAAAATGTGGGATGACTTTACCGAATATATTTTAAATGAAGTTGGAGATGAGGATGTTAAAATAGCCGAAATCGCCGTTGGAAAATTCGACAAGATTGCCGAGACATTATCCTCAAAAGACAATATCACACTCATTAAAACAGACATACTCCCGAAAGATTCCTCAGTGCTTAAGGATGACATAACAAATCCCAATATGGAACTGTATGAAGGCGTCGATTTGATCTATTCAATCAGGCCTCCAAGCGAACTTCAGCCATATCTGGTTAAGCTGGCCTGTGAAATCGGCTCACAGCTCATCATCAAGCCACTGACAAATGAGGATTTGAATACAGGTAAAGTTAATATGAAATTAAAAAACTATAATAGAGCAAGCTTCTACATTCTAAAGTGATAATGATGGAAAACAAGGATATTCTCAAGGGACTTGCAGGTGATGAAGTCCTCAAAAGACAGAAGGAATACGGCCCCAACAAGATTGAAGAAAAAAAGCCGACACCACTAATTATACTATTCTTATCCCAGTTTCTTGATATCTTGATAGGACTGCTTCTAATCGCTGCTGCAGCAGCATTTGCCGTTGGCGACGTTATTGATGCGGGAGTTATTATTTTAGCGGTGATGCTTAATGTGATAATGGGTTTCATTCAGGAATACCGTTCCAGAAAAGCTATGGAAAGCCTTAAAAGTTTAATTTCAAAAACTGCAATTGTAAGAAGGGACAATAAAACCCAGGAAATACCATCACAGGATTTGACAGTTGGCGATATTGTAATTCTGGATGAAGGGGATAAGGTACCTGCAGACTTGAAGCTGATTGAATCCAACAGATTGACTTGTGATGAATCCTTACTTACCGGGGAATCACAGGCAATATCCAAAGAAGCTGATGATAAATTATATATGGATTCCAACATTTTAACCGGAAACGGTGTTGGTGTCGTTGAGCATATTGGAATGGGAACTGAAATCGGCAAAATCGCCAAAATCGTTCAGGAAGAGGATGAGGACACTCCCCTTAAGACCAAAGTTGGAAATCTTGGAAAAACACTGTCTCTAATCGCCATCGTTGTGTGTATAGCCATTTTCATTTTGGAACTGTTTAAGGGAATTCCCCTTGTTGAAACATTCATGACTGCAGTTTCCCTTGCGGTTGC
>OMSA01000039.1 GCA_900313645.1 uncultured Methanobrevibacter sp. | reverse complement strand
TGGAATATTTTCCCAAATTTTCAAAAAGGTATTCGGACATATTCCGCCTGAAACTGGAGTTCCATTCTCAAGGATATATGACCAGCTGATGAAAGAACTTCAAAAGACAGGAAGGTCAATTGTCATAGCGCTGGACGATATAAACTATCTGTTCCAATCAAAAAATGCAAACAAGGTAGTTTATGATATATTAAGGGCATATGAAGAATATCCTGGTGTAAAATCATCCATTTTTGCAATATTGTCTGATTTGGAATTCAAATATTCCTTTGACAAGAACGTAAATACAGTTTTCATACCTCAAGAAATAACATTCCCATTATACACTTATTCTGAAATTGAAAATATCTTGCGTGACCGTGCAAAGGCAGGATTTTACCAAAATGTATTGCCGGATGATATACTTGAGCAGATTGCAATGTATACTCTTGAAAACGGTGATTTGAGGGTTGGAATAAATCTGCTTAGAAGCTGCGGCAATATCGCCGAAGCCGATGCGAGCCGAGAAATTACTCAGGAACACTTTGACAAGGCTATTGAATCATTGGTTTCTGTAAAAATAAGCGAAGCATTGAATTCCTTAAGCGATTTGGAAAGAAGCGTTTTGAAATTGATAGCGGATAACGAAGGAATGTACACTTCAGGAGAATTATCCAGAATCTTTAAGGAAGAAACAGGTTCAAGTTATGCATCATTCAATCGTGCAGTGGATAAATTGGAATTTGTAAGATTGATTGATACCAAATTTACAGGAAAAGGGGCCGTGGGAAATTCAAGAGAAATTATATTGCGTTTCAGCCCCGATGACTACGAACTATAGTTTTCCTGTAACGGGAAATTAGTTTTTTCTGTTAACATTAGAGAGTGTATTGCATGGCAAGCCTATCTAATGCGCAACTAAGGGTTTGGTATTTTAAAAAATATCCAATCTAAACAATTGGAGCGTTCGCTGCAGCAACAGAAATAACAGATAAAAGGAATGCTGTTATGACCATAAGCATTACCATGCAAGATTGAATGTCAAGATCTCTAAATGCGATTTCGTCTTTTATTGAACTTTTTTTTCTTAAATCTACTTGTAATGTGGTATCTTTATTGCCTATCATGTTAATCACTATATTTAAAATTGTAGAAAATCCATATATAAACAAAGAGTGAGAGAGCATTTGATGAGTATTATTTGGAGGTAAAAATTCATGAAAAATTATGAATATTTCGATGTAACTGCCGATATAGGATTTAAGGCATACGGAAATGACCTGAATGAAGCATTTGAAAATGCAAGTGTTGCAATGTTCAATATAATAACAGACACTGCAAACGTCAGGCCAACCAAGGAATTCAAATTTGAAATAGACTCTGAAGATGAAGTATCTCTTTTGTATGACTATCTTGAGGAGCTTCTGTTTTACCATGAGGTGGAATTCATGCTGTTCAGCGAGTTTCATGTTGAAATCGATGATAACCTCCATCTTGAGGCAAGAATCCTCGGTGAAGAAATCGATTGGCAAAAGCATGAGAGAAAAACCGAAATAAAGGCAATAACATTCCATAAAATGGACGTTCGAAAAACAGACCATGTCGAACTCCAGGCGATAGTCGACTTGTAACTATTATATAATATGGCAAATATATTGATTATCATGAAAAGAACTAAAATAATTTCAAGAAACTTTGAAACAGTACTGGGTATTATAGGTTCTATTATAGGAATATTTTCCGGATCATTTCTGATATTTATCGAAAGCTTTGGAAAAGCACATACACCATTTTTAGGCATCATAGCCATTATAGCATCACTGTTGGGTTTGGCATCAACATATTATCTTAGAAAAAACCCTGAAATTGCAGGAGTAGGATTTATCATTGCAACCATGTTTGTCATTGTCGGATCCGATTACATTAATGTTTTAAGTGCAATATTCTTGCTTGTTGCGGGGATATCCTCACTATTCAGAAAATAGATATGGATTTCAGCACAATTAGTTTACCAAAACCTTATTAAAACACCACTAATATATATTTAAACATAATATTTTTGTGATTATTATGAGCATTAAAGACGAAATTAAAAAAGTTAGGGACAATGTCTATGAGATTCCTGGCTCTTATGACAAGTCAATGAGGGCTTCAGGAAGATTTTACATTGCGGATGAATATATTGACGAACTTGAAGAAGGGGCTGTCGAACAGATAGTTAATGTGGCATGCCTTCCGGGGGTTCAAAGATACTCAATAGGACTTCCTGATATTCATTTTGGATACGGTTTTCCGATTGGAGGAGTTGCAGCGTTCAGCCTAAGAAACGGTATTGTATCTCCTGGAGGAGTAGGTTTTGACATCAACTGTGGAGTCAGACTCATCAAATCCAATTTGACACTTGAAGACATCGAAGACCATCTCGATGAGCTTACAGAAAAGCTGTTTGAAAACATACCTTCAGGTGTTGGAAGCAAAGGTAAAATCAGACTCAAAGATGACGAAATAAATGACGTTCTTGACTATGGAGCGGAATGGGCTGTTAACAATGGATACGGATGGCCTGAAGATCTGGAAGTTCTTGAAGAAAACGGAAGAATGGTTGATGCGGATTCAAGCATAGTATCCGATAAGGCTAAAAAAAGAGGAATTCCGCAATTAGGTTCACTTGGTTCAGGTAATCACTTTTTAGAAGTTCAGGTAGTTGATGAAGTCTATAATGAAGAAGTTGCAGAAGTTTATGGACTTAAAAAAGGAATGATTGTTATCATGATTCATTCAGGTTCCAGAGGATGCGGACATCAGATATGTTCCGATTACCTGAGAATAATGGATAAAGCTTATAAAAATTACAAAATTAACATTGCAGACAGACAATTGGCCTGTGCGCCACTAAATTCAAAAGAAGCCCAAAATTACATTCAGGCAATGGCTGCTGCGGCCAATTATGCTTGGGCTAACCGTCAGATGATGACCCATTGGATTAGGGAAACATTTGAAGATGTCTTGGGTAAATCCGCAAAAGACATGGAAATGGATATTGTCTACGATGTAGCTCATAATATTGCTAAAATGGAAACTCATAAGGTTTACAATCGTGAAGAGGAAGTTTTGGTTCACAGAAAAGGTGCAACCCGTGCATTCGGACCTGGACGCGAAGAAGTTCCTGAAAAATACAGGGAAGTTGGTCAGCCTGTTTTAATTCCTGGTACAATGGGAACCGCTTCATATGTATTGTGCGGTACTCAAACAGCGATGGATGAGACTTTCGGTTCAACTGCTCACGGTGCTGGAAGAATCCTTTCACGTTCAAAGGCCAAAAAGGATTTTGATGCAGATGAAATCACCGAGGATTTGGAATCAAGAGGTATTAAAATCAAAGCTACAAGCAAACATGTAATTGAGGAAGAAGCTCCTGGCGCTTATAAGGACGTTGATTCAGTAGTTCGTGTTTCTGATAGCACAGGTATTGCCAAACTTGTCGTTAAGGTAAAACCATTATCAGTCTGTAAGGGATAGATTTCAATGATTGGAATAATAGGTGGTAGTGGAGTCTACGAAATCACCGAAAAAGCCGATAAATGCGAAAACAAATTGGTTAAAACTGATTATGGGGATGTTGAAGTGTCCATTTTGGATATCTTCTCAAAAAAAGTTGCATTTATTCCCCGTCATGCTTCAGGTCATTCAATTCCTCCACACAAGATTAATTTCCGTGCAAATATTGATGCCCTAAAAAATGTCGGCGTCACCAAAATCATCGCTACAAACTCTGTAGGGTCAATGAATCTGGATATGGTTCCGGGATCATTCGTAATTCCCAACGACTTTTTAGATTTTTCCCAGGACAGAAAGAAGACTTTTTATGAAGATAAGGTGGTACATATAGATGTAACAGAACCATATTGCCCATATCTGAAAGAAGTTCTGGCCAAATCCGGAGATGTTATCCTTGGAGGAACCTATGTATGTACAGAAGGGCCTAGATTTGAAACACCTGCCGAGATAAAAATGTTTAAAATGCTTGGGGGAGACCTTGTAGGGATGACTGGAGTTCCTGAAGTCACACTGGCCCGTGAAAGGGAAATATGCTACAATTCAATCTGCATTGTTTCCAATTACGCTTCAGGTATTTCAAAAGACGAACTGACTATCGATGAAGTGTTTGAAATGGTCAAGGAAAAGGAAAGCGATCTGCTTGAGTTGATTTATAATTTTATAAAGAATGTTGACGATTCATATGACTGCACATGCAATCATGCATTGGATGGAGCGGAAGTGTAGAATTTATTTTATTTAATGTTTCAGCAATTTGGGGAGTTAAAATGAGATTGGCTGTTGTATCAAGTGACGGGAAAAATGTGGATTTGCACCTTGGAAAAGGGCATACAATCTACATATATGATTATGAGGACGAACTGAGCTTTGTTGAGATGAGAAAACTCGGATTCAAATCCAAAATCAAGGCTGACGATGCGGGACTTAAACTTGTCATGGATGAAGGTCCTATTGATGAGGTTTTAAAACGATATACAGACCATGTAGAGTTCATGAAAAATCAGTCTATTATATAATTTCTTTGTATATTGTAAATTTTAAATTCAACAGATTAAAGCTTGATTTTTAATTTCAAGCTTTTAACATTCATTTTTTTCAACGCTTATCAAATCCGTAATCTGGGCGAAATCACATCTTTTAAAAAATTATATTGTAAATTTTTTTCATATACAGTAACATTTTTTCAAAAGGTTCGCCGATAATTTATTTTTGAATTTCAAGCAGTTATATTGATTCTTTATGAAATAATCTTTTTTATATATTGTAAAAAATTTTTTTTTCAGGATTTTTCAAAAATTTTCATGAATTTCCAATATTTCAATAATCTTTATATATCATGAATAAAATAATTAATTGTAACCTTTATGGGCGGGTTTTATAAATTAAAACTTAATTAAAAATATTTTCTTAAAATAACGTGAGATAAACTCACAATAGTCAAATAAACGATTGTAAACATATAATTATTTTAAATCAATTTTACAGTGTAGTTTGTTTGTTATAATTAATAAGACTATTTTATAAAATTTTAATGGCGATAACGCTAAATTATAGATTAAATTTATACGACGTAGAGTACGTGATACATGGAAAGAAAAGTCCTGGTACACTATCAAAACACCAGTGAACTTTGAAGACAAAGAAATTGGAGAAACTCCAGCTAAAGACCCAGAACTTCTCATTGGAAGAGGTGTAGAAGTTACTATGAGAGAATTAACCGGAGACTTCTCAAAACAATACATCAAACTCAGATTTGAAATTGATAACGTTGCTGGTAATGTGGCAAACACCAAATTCACAGGTCACAAAACCACTACCGATTATGTAAGAAGTATGATCAGAAGAGGAACTTCAAGAATCGATGCTTCCGCAATAGTCAAAACCAAAGATGACCGCAAATTAAAACTTCAAGTTTTAGCAGTAACTATTAGAAGAGCTAAATCTTCCCAACAAAGATACATGAGAAAAACCATTGAAGATTTACTCGTTGAAGCAGCTGCTGAAAGATCATTTGATGATTTAGTTAAAGTTTGCGTAAACGGTAAATTAGCATCTGAAATTTACCACAATGCTAAAAAAATCTACCCTCTCAAAAGAGTGGAAATTATCAAAAGTAAAGTAATTAAATAATATTACTTTCTCTTTTTTTTCTTTTTCTATACCAGAACTTTCATTATAGGTTCAATTTTGTTGCATGTTAGACTGCTGTAAAATGTTGCAGTTATTGGTGGGCAATTACTGAAAGTCATACATCAAACTTGACATATGAATAATTACTTGATAAAAATAACATTTTAACTGTTCATTCTATTTTTTCTTATATTCTTAATTTTCTAAATCCTTATTGTTTATAGTATTTTACAACTGTACATTATAGCAATGTTATATATAAACAGAAGGATTTTTTAAATATTTTTTACATTTATCAAAAAAATATTGCATTTTAAAAATAAAATATTTTAAAATTTTGAATAATTTATAGTAAATTAATTTATTTTAATAAATTGTTTATTTTTTTGGATTAATTTTTTCGGGATTGTTGAAATCAGTGGCTTTTCCATAATAATTGCATGGCTTGTTGATAATTTATGTATCCTGATTGAATATTCTGATTTAATCAATTGTTGGTATTAGTTTCCATATTTTGACATATATTTTTTACATCATTCTATAGATTTTGATTGTTCAACTTTTAAATTTTATTTTGAAAAATTTTTAGTTTTAGGCCTTTATTTTGCCAAAGAAAAACATATATACTTCCTTAATATAAAGTTAATATCAGTATAGACTCTCGAAAACTTCATAAAATTTGAAGTTTATCAAAACGGGAGGGGTGTATTGACTATGAATAATAAAAAGATGTTGATTATTATATTATTAATAAGTGTCATCTTCTCAATCCAGGTTGTAGCAGCTGGTGAGGTCGGATCAGATGACACAATTGATGCAGATGTATTATCACTTGATGATACATCTATAGACTTGATTTCTAAGTCAGATACGAACGATACTCCATTGCAAGCTGGTGAAGGTTCATTTGCAGACTTAGAAAATGATATAAGTGGAACGGATGTTGAGTTGACTAGAGATTATACGTACAGCAGTACTGATAGTGGAAGTGCAGGTATTATAATTAGTGAAGATAAGACCATTGACGGTAAGGGTATTGTCACTATCGATGCTGATCATAAGTCCAGGATATTCAATATTCAGAATGGTGCAACTGTAAGGTTGATAGGAATTACATTCATTAATGCTAATGCTAATGGTGATGGTGGTGCTATTCTATCTAATGGTAATGTGATTCTTGAAAATTGTATCTTTGAAGATAATACTGCTAGTGGTAATGGTGGTGCAATTTTAGTTAGTGGTAGTGATAATACTATAACTGATTGTATATTTATGGGTAATACTGCTAGTGGTAATGGTGGTGCTATCAACTGGGTATCAAGTACTGATAGTTGTACTATAGTTAATTCCGACTTTACTAATAATATAGCTCATGGGTCCGGTGGTGCTATATACTTAATGGGTACTGATAGTACTATACTAAACTCTAACTTTACTGCTAACTATGCTCGTGGTGATGGTGGTGCGATTAGTTTAGCAAGTGGGTCATATAATGCAAATATGGATAATTGTTATTTCACCAATAACTCCTGTGGTGATGATGGTGGTGCAATTAATTGGCAAGCTAACATGGGTACTATAAGTAATATCGTCTGCTACAATAACACTGGTAGGGCAGTCTCTGATTCCACTGCTTCTTCAACATCTAAAGGTGGAACAATATGTCTTACAGGTGATGATGTTACTATTACCAAATCCAGATTTGAGTTAGGTGCGGTATATTATAATAGGGGTAAACTAAATGAAACTGATGCTGGTGCTATATTTGTAACTGGTTCCAATACACTCATTTCCCACTCAGTGTTTGTTTCCTGCTTCTCACCAAATGTTGCTGGTGCAATCAAGGTAATAGGTAATCATACCCTAATCGATAACTGTACATTTGAAAACTGTAGTGCTAGTGAAGATGGTGGTGCAGTACATGTAAACGGTACCGACTGTAAAATTTATAATTCAACTTTCACAAACAACTTCGCAGGCGATGACGGTGGAGCTATCCGATGGGACGGTAATTACGGTAAAATATATAATATTAATTGTACCAATAACAGAGGCACAAGTGCTTCAGGAAGTTCAAGCGGTGGTACAATAATGCTTGCAGGTAACTATGTTTCCATCGACAAGTCAATTTTCAGACAAACTTACTCTAAAATATCCGGTGGGGCTATATTCATCACCGGAAATTATGTAAATATTACAGATTCCTTATTTGATAACTGTAATGTTTCTCACGATTCACCTCAAACCGGCAAAACATATCAGAATGGTGGTGGAGCAATTTACATCTTAGGTGACAATGTCAATATTGTAACTTCCAATTTCACTGATGCCAATGGTAGGGAAGGTGGAGCTGTATATATCCAAGGTAAAAATGCAACCATTGACGGAGTTGTAATCCAATCCAGTTACTCATCAGTTAGGGGAGGAGCAATATTTATTGAAGGACAATATGCATCCATTAAAAATTCATTTGTTAACAATACTTATGTAAAATCACCTTCAGGTTTTACCAATACTAATTTAGGTGGTGCAATCTTTATTAAAGGTGACAATGCCGATATTTCCTATTCCAATTTTGAGTTATCTGTTGCAGGTAGTGGGGGTGCAATCTATTCTGTAGGTTCCCATTCCACAGTATACAAATCCAACTTTACAAACAATTTAGCTCATTTCGACGGGGGAGCTATTTATTGGCAAGGTGAATCCTCCTCTGTAGTATCCAAATACAACACTGTTGACGGATGTACATTCACAGGAAACACTGCTTATGCTAAAAATCCGGCTTCACAAAATACTGAAGGTGGGGGAGCTATTTACTGGTCAGAAAAAGGTCAGTATGGTGTTGTTAAAAATTCCAATTTCACCAACAATTCAGTTCAGACTGACTGTAAAGCCGACGGTGGAGCTATATTATGGGATAAAAGTTATCACGGAATAGTTGACAACTGTATTTTCGACGGCAATTTTGCTACAAGTACAATGACTCCATCCGCCCAGTTATATGTCCAAGGTGGAGCTTTGTTTTTAAGAGCAAATGATAACTACACTGTAAGTAATTGTATATTCAAGAACTCAGTATCCGATAAGGAAGGTGGAGCAATGTATCTGTCTCTTAGAGGACAAGGTGCCCTCAACCCTAATGGTGTAAGAATTATTAATGTCACATTCATAAACAACACCGCTAAAGGCATACTCACAGGTTCTGAAACTCTCAGTGGTGGTGGAGCTGTATTCATTAAGGATTCCACAAACAACATTCACTTTGACAATGTCACATTCATAAACAACTCTGCAGTTCAAGGTGGTGCAATTAGTTATTACCCTAACAATAATAATGATGTTGTTGACTTTAATCGCATGACTTTCATTAACAACACAGCTAGTGAAGAGGGAGGATCTATTTATGTTATTGCCTCTACTTTAAGAATTAGCAATTCCACATTTATCGGAGGTTCTGCTAACCTGGGAGGAGGAATATACTCTAAAGTAAACATTATATATAATAATTTAACTTTCATAAACAACACTGCATACCAAGGAGGAGCGCTTTACTGGTTTAGAAATTCAGCTAATACCATCAGCGATATTGCATTTATAAACAACACTGCGTACGAAGGAGGTGCACTATATCTTCCTAATGCCGGTACCAACACAAGATTTACTGTTTCAAGAAATAATTTCACAAACAACTATGCCGATTTTGGTGGAGCAATTTATGTCGGTGTTGACAAGACAACCATTTCAAACAATAATTTCACAAGCAACTCTGCTGTTCTTGGTGGAGCAATTTATGTGCCACACAATAAATGGGGAATAACAATTTCAGATTCAGATTTCAGAGAAAATCATGCATATTACGGTGGTGCAATTAATTTAGCGGTTTATGCCGTTTCAGGTGATGGAACAAGTACAACCAATAAGATTATTAGAAATTCCAATTTCACCAATAACACTGCTGAGATGGAAGGTGGAGCTATTTATGTAGACGGTTCCTATCAGCAAATAATCAATTGTATCTTCAATGGAAACAATGCTACTGAAAAGGGTGGTGCAGTCTGTGTTGCAGGCAATTTAGAATCTACAATTATCAGAGATTCAACCTTTAAAAATTCACATGCGGAAAATGGTGGTGCTATTTATAAATATGATTCAGATAAAGCATCCCTTAAACTTAATTACGATAGTTTTGTTAATAACACAGCAACTAAAAATGGTGGAGCTGTTTTATACATAGCTTCCGGAATAAAATACAGAGATTATGAAAAGTTCGATGGACATGCGGTTATCTTAGCCAATAACTTAACAGACATGTACACCACTGACCAGTTACATGAGAAGTTTATAACAAGCTCATACTTTGACTGGGAAAGCAATAAGGATTATCCATTTGTTCCTAATCCTGAAGCTGATCCTGAGGCTCCAATTGTTACAGTTTACTTATTCCATCCTTCCGATGCAGATTTCATCACTACATACATGATTGTTAATGTAACCAATGTGACCACCGGTGAGCTGATTGAGGCATTCACCGAGGTTCGCTTTAATCCGGAAACCCGTCAAATATATGTTCTCGTTGACGAAGGTCTCAGAATAGGTCAAACCTATACTTTCAGCATAGGATTTGAAGACAAAGAATACATGTATAAAGAATACAGGGTGAATATAACTGCAACCGGTAATACCATCGGTGAGTTCCAGATGCTTCAAAATAAAATTGAAAACGATATCTATATTCAGAGAATGGCAGGATACACTCAATATATAATTATTTTGAATAGAACTTACACATTCACATGGGACACTATAAATGACATCTACGATGAAAAATGTATCAACCTTACAGATATTGACAATCCTATAATTCTTGACTTCAACGGTTTTGAAGTCAATGCAAGAGGATTCTGTAGAATATTTAACATTACCGCTTCTGATGTCACTATTTTAAATGCAGTATTGATTAACGGTAATGCCAGCGGTAACCAATCTGATAATGTATCCAAAGGAGGAGCAATATTCTGGGCTGGCGATTCCGGTCAACTGGAAAATGTCACATTTGAAAACAATTATGCAGAAATCGGTGGAGCAGTTTATTATAATTCTACCGCGGTCGATGCTACAATCATCAATTCAACATTTATAAATAACACAGCGGAATCTTTCGGAGGAGCTATTGATTGCAGTGCCAATATGGAACTTTATAATTCCACATTCGAATCAAACCATGCAGATACTGGTGCAGCTTTATGTATGGAAACCGGTGCAACAGGCAGTCAAGGTTCAAACAACGAATTCCTCTCAAACGTCGCTTTAAGTGATGGTGGAGCAATTGCATTTATTAATGCAAGCGACATTGCTGTTGATACCTATTTCTTCTACAACAACACTGCAGCTAATGGTGGAGCAATCTATGTAGATGAAAATTCACGCAAAATCGACATAATCAATTCCACATTTGTCAAAAACAGTGCTGATGAAGGTGGAGCTGTCAGCATTGAAGCATCAGATGTTACACTAAGCGGTTCCGAATTCTATGAAAATAATGCTACCAACGGTGGAGCAGTATATATTGGCGGAAGCGGTGAGATGAACAAGATTCAAAACTCCATTTTCACAGACAACATTGCAACCGAAAACGGTGCAGGCATATGCTGGAACGGATCTGCTGGTGAAATTGCAGGATCCGAATTCTACAACAACACTGCTGCTAATGGTGGAGCAATCTATCTAACCGGAGAAGACACTAAAGCTAACATTATCAATTCCACATTTAAATATAACAATGCTACCAAAAACGGTGGTGCTATCGACTGTAATGCAGAAAACATTGGAATCTATAACATTACATTTAATTCCAACTATGCTGGAGAATACGGTGCTGCATTATGTGTGGAAAGTGGTGAAATCGGAAATATTGCCAAAAACAACACTTTCAAAAATAACCATGCTGGAATTTCAGGTGGTGCAATAGCATTGTTAAATGTAAGCAATATCGACATTGATTATGACCATTTCATTGAAAACACTGCTAATGTAGGTGGTGGAGCTGTTTATGTAGCTGGTGGAAGTAACGATTGTACACTGGATTACTGTGATTTCACTGGAAACTCAATTACCAACACTACCGGAGGTCACGGTGGTGCGATTTACATTGTCGGAGACGCTATCAATGTCTTAAATTCAAACTTCACAGATAATGAGGCATCCTACGGTGGTGCAATATTTGTAGGTAATGAATCAGCTGACACAACAATTACACATGTGCTCTTTGACAAAAACACTGCAGACGTAAACGGTGGTGCAATTTTAATCACAGGTTCAGGTGTTGTAATTAATGACACTCTCTTCCAGTCAAACATTGCTGGAGAATCAGGTGGTGCAGCATATGTTGATGGTGAAGGCACAACTAATGCGATTTATCATTCCGTATTTGATGATAACAAAGCTGGAAGCCATGGGGGTGCTATTTACGGACTTGCAAATTACGGCACAGTATCCTACTCTAATTTCACCAATAACCAGGCTGTCTACGGTGGAGCTATTTCCTTAAATAATGCTTCAAGCAATGCCAGAATCTCCAATGTCCGCTTTGAAAACAACCATGCTACTAAAAACGGTGGAGCTATTGACGATAATTCAACTGGCATGGAGCTTAACAATGCAATGTTTGTAAACAATGAAGCCGATGAATACGGTGGAGGTTTATGTGCAGAAACCAGTGCAACAAAAGGATTAGGCGAAAACAACACATTCATAGAAAATGACGCAGGAATTTCCGGTGGAGCTATTGCATGGTTAGGTGCATCCGAAATCAGCATTGACAATTACAAATTCATTAACAACACTGCAGTTAAAAGCGGTGGAGCCATATTTGTAAGTTCCGAAAGCAATGAGGGCAATGTAAGCAATTCTTACTTTGAAAACAATTACGCAACTGACTTCAGAAACAGTCAGGGTGGAGCTATCGACTGGCATGGAGACAACGCATACATATATAACGCTACATTTGTAGACTCCTTTGCTGTAACCGGTGGTTCAGTATTCATAGGTGAGGAATGTGATGGTGCTGAAATTATAAACTCAAGCTTCAAATCCTCAAGAGCTTTAGGCAACGGAGGTTCTATTGTAGTATGCGGTAATGATATCACTATCGATGGATCCAACTTTACAGATTCACGTGCTATAGGTGACGGTGGAGCTATTTACTTGAATAACGCTAATGCAGTTGTTAAAAATTCACAGTTCACCAATACACAAGCATTGTCCGGTAATGGAGGAGCAATTTATGCAAGCGGTATTTGTACCTTTGAAAACAATGAATTCAGACAATATTCTGCCGCTGAAGATTATGCAGGAGCAATATATGTTGATGATGGAACTTCAACAATCTCTGACTCCACATTCGTCGGACCTGATACAATCAGGATTAATCATGGTGCTACAGCATACGTATCCAATAATAATATAACTGGAGACAATCCGAATAAGCATATCACTTATTTAACTGAAAAATATGATGCGAGATACAATAAATATGATTACTCCATCTGGAATGATGGGGATTTATATCTTGAAAACAATACTTTTGATTACATAATATTCAACAACGGAACTATACACACTCCAACTACAGTTGTGGTAATAGACAACAATACCTGGAATGGAACATGGAATACCACTTTCAAATTCTGGGTTAACATTACTGATGACAATAACAACACAGTAATTTCCGTTGATTCATTATACACATTTAATGATTATGAGGAACCTGGAACATACCACCACATGCCTTATAATTATTTAGAAACCACCTTGGTATACCAAGGTATATTCACAATACATCCGAAAGATGATGGTTTGGTCAATCCTACTAAAAAGGACGGTACTATCAGAGTTAAAATGCCTACCATGTTAACAATAACTTATGATGAAGCGGCAGTTTTAAGCCAAGAAGACATTCCGTTCTCAATTAAGATTTCTGTTCCTTATGAAAGTAACTTCACTTTCAACAAGGATAAATTAAGTATTAAAATTAACGGCATACCATTCTACAATGTGAAATACACAACAAACATTGTCAATTCCACTGCTGGAATGAAATGGGTGGAATTCTATGTTAACTTCACAGAACATCATATGGATGTGGGATCTTACACATTGACTGTTGACTATGACGGTGACGATTATCACTTGGGCGTTAACGGTTCAACCGAATTTGCAATATTCTCACGCCCTATATGGATTGCGGTCCATGCAGATGATATTTTCTACGGCCAAGTTCTTCAAATTGAGGTTACTTCCAATGCAACCAACACAGTTAACGGCAGAATAGTCCTACGTATAGACGGTAAGGATGTAAGCATTCCTTTACAACTTGATGTGGGCGGTAACTACACATATTACTTGCCTAATGAGAATTTCACTGACCTGTTAGAGCCGGGCAACCATACCCTTTCAGTGATGTTCTATAATGATACATATTATGCCGTTCAAACCAATACATCCAATTTCACAGTAAAATCATTGAATACAACAATTAATGCAACTCCAACAAACATTACATTTGGAGAAAATGAAATCATTAACGTAACCGTAAATGAAAACGCAACAGGTTATGTTGAAGTAATAATCAATGGCGCTATCTACAGAGTACCAGTTGATCACGGAGTTGCTCAATTCAACATTTCCGGCTTAGGACCTAATAATTACACAGACATTCCGGTCATATTCTATCCGGACAACACTCACTTCAATGGAATTGAAACAAATATTTCATTCACTGTTGGTCCTACTGATGATTATAACATATCCGTTTATGCGGATAACATTACATACGGTCAGAATGCTACCGTGCAGGTAGTGCTGCCTAATGGAGCTAGTGGAAATGTGACCATATCCATTGACGGTAAATTAAACGAAACTGTTGATGTGCAAACAGACGGCGTTGCAAGATGGATAAATATTCCTCTTGATGCAGGATTGCACAACATTACCGTACACTATAACGGTTGCGACTATTACGCTCCTGGAGATGCAAATTCAACAATATTTGTAGGTCCTGCTCAATGGACTCCTGTGGTGGAAGTCGAAGAAACTGTTTATGGAGACAATATCACATTCAATGTAACAGTTCCTAAAGATTTAAACAGCACATATGTGAACTTAACAATTGAAAATACCACTTACCAAGTTCCAATCACTGGCGGTAAAGGAAGTTACACAATTGATTATAATATTAATGCCGGAGTGCATAATGTAACTCTAACCTTCAGCGGCAACGCAAGATATGAGGCAGTTAATTACACAACACAATATTACATTGATAAATTAACACCTAACATAGAATTGAACAGAACCGATGATAATGTGGTTGAAGTCACTGTTGACGGTAACTCAACAGGTAATGTGACATTTATAGTAAACGGCGTTCCATACACTGTCAATTTAACCGACGGAAAAGCAAATATCACAGGCAAATTATCTGTTGGAGACAATAATGTTGTTGTTATCTACAACCCTGATGGAAACCATAACAGTGTGACAACATTTGCCAACTATACTCTGGGCAAACTTGATGCTTTAGTCAATGTGACTGCAGACAATGTCACTTATGGAAATCCGGTTATAATCACAGTTCAATGCTGTGGTTAGCGCTCAAAACGTGACTGTTGAAGAGAATCCGTCATTTGTAATTGACGGTCTGACCCCTCGCGATTATGAAGGCAGTGTCAGAATCATTATTGACGGCAAAGTCTATTATGACGGTGAAATCAGCTCTGTCATAGCAATTGAGAAAATATTAAAAGCAGGTAACTACACTGCTAACGTAACATTCTACGGAAATAAAAATTATAATAATAAGACTTATCTTGTAAACTTCACTGTCTCAAGAGTTGATCCTACTATTAATGTAACTATTGAAGACGTGACTTATCCAAATAATGCTGTTGCTTTGGTTAATGTTTCAGCTAAAGCTAATGGTACTATTGAAATTTATGAAGGCACTAAATTAGTCGGAAGCGGCGAAATAATTAATGGTGTTGCTTCAATTGATTTAATCACATTGGCTGGTGGAAATCATGAAGTCACTGTCAAATTCATAAGTTCAGATGACTTCAACAATAATGTTTCAACCACTGCTGAATTCACTGTCAATAAGGCTGATACATCAGTAACAATCGTTAGAAACGGA
>OMSA01000078.1 GCA_900313645.1 uncultured Methanobrevibacter sp. | reverse complement strand
CTCTTAAATTAATTAATAAACATCAGGATATTAAAAAATATCAATAAATAAATATGTTTTCAATATTTATAAAAGTAACTTATCATTACTAAAAAAAATAAAATTAATAGACGGAACTAATAACCATCTACCAAAACTTTTAACTCACCGGTAACGATATCAATAATGGCACCATGCACCGGTACTTCAGGAATCAGCGGGTGGCTTTTGATTTTTTCAACGACATTTCTTACATTTTCCTCTTCATCGTCAAATCCACCAATCCACTCAGCCAAATCATATTTGGCGATGTCTTCCTCCTTAATGCCACGGGCGATCATTTTTTCCTTTAGCTCATCTGCATCTGCACTGGCCATGCCGCAATCGGTGTGACCTACAACAAGAACCTCATTAGCATCGAGGTTGTAAAGAGCCGCCCCAATTGATCTGATTGCATCCTCACCAACAATGGATGCCGGCTCTAAAAATTCGATTAATCTGCAGTCCATGCAAGATAAAATGACAAGATTTTTGGCCGCATGGTGAGACATTTCAATGCCCTGGAAATTTTCAACAAATTCCCTATTGTCTTTTAAAACATCGCCCAGCACGGTCATTATATTCCTCTTGACATTGCAGTAAGGCCTGTTCGAGCGATTCTTTTAATTCCAAAAGTTTCCACCAATGATAAAAATGCATTGATTTTCTTTTTATCTCCGGTCAGCTCGATTAATAATGTCTGTTCGGTAACGTCAAGGATATTTGCTCTGAAAATATTGGAATATTGCATTATCTCTGCTCTGGCCTTTTCATTAGGAATATTTACTTTAACAAGACATAATTCCCTTTTAACGGCAACTTCAGTAATGTCCTTAATCTTGATAACGTCAACAAGTTTGTTCAGCTGCTTTGTAACCTGTTCAAGGCCTCTTTCATCCGCATGAACTGTAATTACCATACGGGACAATCCTTCCACTTCAGAGTTTCCAACGGTAATGCTGTCAATGTTGAATCCTCTTCTGTTGAACATTCCAGCCACTTTCTGCAAAACTCCCGGTTTGTCTTCAACCAATGTAGAGATAACGTGATAATTAAATGTCATTTAAATCACATCCTTTTCAAGTTTATATTCACCAATCATCTCATTAATTCCTGCTCCAGGAGGAAGCATTGGAAGCGCCTCTTCTGGGTCGATTACAACATTTAATAAGACAGGTTCATTATCTTTAATAGCTGAGCTTAGTGCCTCTTTAGTCTCACCAGGCTTGGTGATTCTAGTTGCGTTAACACCAAAACTTTCTGCAAGTTTTACAAAATCAGGACTGTTTCCAAGCAGTGTCTGGGAATGCCTTTCGTTATAAAGCAAGCTTTGCCATTGGTATACCATACCCAATGTCCTGTTTTCCAGAACAATGGCAATAACCGGCAAATCATATTCACGAACTGTTGCCAATTCCTGACAAACCATTAAAAATCCGCCATCACCGTTAAGGGATACTACAGGGTCATCAGGGCAAGCTACTTTAGCTCCAATAGCTGCCGGGAATCCGAATCCCATAGTTCCAAGTCCACCGGATGATATGAATTTACGTGGTTTTTGAGTGTCGAAGAAATGTGCAGCCCACATCTGATTTTGACCTACGTCAGTTGTCAATATGGATTCAGGTGTTAAAACCTCAGCGATTTCTTTTATAACAGTTTGTGGCTTTAACGGAACGTCATCATAAGTAACTCTTGGAAGCAATTCGATTTTTTTCTGTTTAATCATGTCTGTCCATTTGTTTACATCAGATGACGGCTTGTAAGTTGTTAAAACCTTGTTCAATGAAGATAAAATATTTCTAGCATCACCTACTATCGGCAAATCAACTTCAACATTCTTGCCGATTTCTGCAGGATCAATATCAATATGAATTATTTTAGTATCCGGTGCAAAACTGTCCAGCCTACCGGTTGTTCTGTCTGAAAATCTTATTCCGATAGCTATCAACAAATCAGATTCATTAATGTAATCGTTGGATACTTTTCTTCCATGCATACCAAGCATACCCAATGCCAATTCATTGGTTTCATCAAATGCACCTTTACCCAATAGTGAAGTCATCACCGGTGCATTAATAGTTTCTGCAAATTTTCTTAACTCAGCACATGCATGGGATATGATTACGCCTGCACCGGCTAAAATCATTGGCTTTTTAGCTTCTTTTATTAAGTCACGCGCTTTTTTAACTTGTCTGATATTACCTTTAATGGTTGGATTGTAACCTGGTGTTTCAATTAGAGAATCATCGAATTTTGTAAGTTCACCTTCTTGAACTTCCTTAGGAACATCTATCAAAACAGGCCCAGGCCTTCCTGTAGAAGCTATTTCAAAACTGGATTTAATAATTGATGGAATTAAATCCGGATTTTTTGGTTGATAACTGTACTTGACAATAGGCATTGTAATTCCAATAATGTCAGCTTCCTGGAATGCATCATTTCCAATTAAATGAGTAGGAACCTGACCTGTAATAGCCACAATAGGAGAAGAATCCATATAAGCAGTTCCAATACCAGTTACAAGATTGGTTGCACCAGGGCCTGATGTAGCCAAACACACACCTACACGACCGGATGCCCTTGCATAACCGTCAGCAGCATGAGCTGCGGCTTGTTCGTGTCTAACCAGTATATGATTTATATCTGCATCATATAACATGTCATAAAATGGTATGGTCTGTCCACCAGGATAACCAAATATTGTTTTTACCCCCATATTTTTGAGGGATTCAATTATCGCTTCTCCACCTCTCATTGTAAAAACCTTTTTATCTATTATGCAATAACATATGTATACAAAAATATATATAATTATTGAAACGATAATAATGTTAGTAAATTGTGTGATTTCATGAACTTCACAAAATACATATGCCACAGAATCCCTGAAAGGAGCTTTTTCATTAAAGGTCATCAGTTCCCAGTTTGTGCAAGATGCACCGGTTTTTATGCCGGACTGATAGTTTATCTGATATTCAACTGTCTTTACTCTCATCCCTACAATCTGAGCATGTTTTTTATCTCAATGATTTTAATGATTCCTGTGGCTGTTGATGGCGTGACACAATATTTCGGATCAAGGGAAAGTACCAATAACCTAAGATTCATTACAGGTTTTATTGGCGGCATAGGTCTGATAATATTTTTAAAAATAATTATAAGAGGTTTTATTAATGTATTGTAAAAATTGCGGTGAAGAAAATCCCGACGAGGCTGTCTTTTGTAAAAATTGCGGTACAAGATTAAAAGAAGAAGTTAAAAAGGCACAGGTAATAGACCAGCCTCAAACATATGAAAAACCAAACAATACTGCATCAAAGGAATCTTCTGATAGCAATCCCCTCGGATGGATTGCATGCTGCTGTATAGGAATATTTATAATATTTTTACTATCCGCAATATTCAGCGGAGGCTAATCCTTCATATAGTAATATAAAACCGCTTTTTGAGCGTGCATTCTGTTTTCCGCTTCATCAAAAACGACAGATTGAGGTCCGTCAATTACATCGGCGGTTACCTCCTGGCCACGGATGGCAGGCAAACAGTGCATGAAAATAGCATCATCATTAGCTAAGCTCATTAAATCGGAATTGACCTGGAACGGTGCAAAATCGATTTCTCTTTGTTTTGCTTCAGCTTCATCACCCATACTTACCCAAACATCGGTATAGACAACGTCAACATTTTCCAATGCAATGCCTATATCCTCAGTTATTGTTATTTGTGTATCATTTTCTTCGGCATACTCTTGGGCTGTTTTTACGATATTTTCATCAGGTTCATAACCTTTAGGGCAAGCTAGTGACATGTCCATGCCAAGTAATGGAGCGATTAATAAAAGGGAATTGGATACATTATTTCCATCACCGACAAAACAGATTTTTTTGCCTTTCCAATCGCCTAAATGTTCTTTGATTGTAAGCATATCTGCTAAGGCCTGACAAGGGTGTTCCAAATCAGTCAATCCACTGATAACAGGAACGTCAGAATATTCAGCTAATTCTTCAACATCAGAATGTTTTATAGCACGAATCATTATTCCGTCAACAAAACGGCTTAAAACTTTTGCGGTATCGGAAATCGGTTCTCCTCTACCCATCTGCAAATCGTTGGAAGACAAAAATATCGCTCTTCCTCCAAGCTGATACATTCCAACATCAAATGAAAGTCTGGTACGGGTTGATGATTTTTGAAAAATCATTGCCAATGTTTTACCTTCAAGAGGTTTTTCTTCAATTTCACCCGCCTTGATTTTTTCAGCCAAATCAAGAATGTATTTTACATCATCTTTTATATCACTAACTGATAATAAACTACCCATTTTAATTCCCCTTAATAATAATAAAAATAATTATTTCTCAATAATATATATTAAATGTTTCTATAATTGCATTTTAAATCTAAAATCAGTAACTGTTGTTTACACGGCCCAGAATAACAGGCATAAGAAAAGAGTTGAAACATTAAAATTTAAAATGTTTTTGGGTAAATAGACTAATCAAATCAAAAATAAAAAAAGAAAAAGAAATTTAGTTTAAAATTTCTTTCATATGTTCAACACGTTTGTTTACAAGTTCAGTTGTACCGACATCTCTTCTGTGGTAAACGTTTCCTTTTACAAACTCACATGCTTTTTCAGCTATTTTTTCAGCTTCTTCAATGGATTCGCCACTGGCCACAATACCTAATGCCCTTGAACCGGACAGGTGGATTCCATCATCTTCCTGGCTTACGGCCGCATAGAATACTTTTGCACCCATATCCTCAATTGCCTCTTCATCAACTTCAATGAGCTCTCCGGCATATTCAGTTTCTGGATATCCGTCAGGTACGATGTATTTACATACGCTGGCCCTGTTTTCAAATTCGACCTCATCCAATGTTCCGTCAACAATAGCCTGACAGACTTCATACAATGGAGTTTTTAAAAGTGGCAGCACATTCATTGCTTCTGGATCTCCAAATCTTGCATTGTACTCAATTAGTTTAGGTCCGTCTGCGGTTAACATGAACTGGCCGTACAATATTCCTTTGTATGGTTCGGCCTCTTCAGCTATAGCTTTTAATGTAGCTTTCATGATTCCAACAGCTTTATCATAATCTTCCTGTGTTAAAAACGGCAATAGTCCGCCAACATCGGAGTATGAACCCATACCACCAGTAATTGCACCGACATCACCTTCAAACGCGTGAGGATGGTCCTGTGCTGCAGGCATAGGTGCCAGGTTTTCACCGTCACAGAATGCCTGTATGGTAAACTCTTCACCTATTAGCCTTTCTTCAATAATAACCTGAGCAAATCCGCCCATCACATTATCGATTACTTCGCATGAGTACTCTTTTGCCTCTTCATTATCCTTGAGATGGTCTCCTACGATTTTGACTCCTTTACCACCGGTTAAACCGACAGGTTTTACAACAACGTCACGGTCAAACTCATCAAGGAATTCTGATACGTCTTGTGAGTTATCAAACACTTTATAAACAAGTGATCCTTCGATTTCGTAGTCTTCAAAGAGTTTTCTCATAAATGATTTATCAGTTTCAATTCTTGCTGCGCTCTGGGTTGGGCCGACACATTTGATTCCATTTTTTTGAAGTTCATCAACGATTCCTTTTCCAAGCGGAGCTTCAGGACCGATAAATGCAATGTCAATGTCTTTTTCAACAGCATATGCAGCTACTTTTTCAACTTCTCCCTCATCGCCTTGCTTAAACTCGGCAATTTTACTCATTCCAGGGTTAATTTTGCTCATATAAACATATAATTCAACATCATCTTTTAAAGCGTCAGCGATAGCATGTTCACGAGCACCGGTTCCAACAACTAAAACTTTCATAATTTGTGTCTCCTATTGATTTAAATTATATATTTAAAAATATTTAAATTATATTAAAAATAAAAATTGTAACAGGTGAATACAATGGATTCAAGAAATTTATTAATTGTAGCAATACTCATAGTTATTGTTGTACTTGTAGCAATTTTCGCATTTGTACTACCTCACGGCAACGACGATGGTAAAGTAGCAACAGAAATTAATTTTTTAAGTCCACAAAACTTAAAAAATGGAGAAGCAGTTGAATTTCAACTAAAAGACACTCACGGTAATGTAATTGCTAAAGACAACATCACAATAAAATTTGAAGAAAATGGTCAAAACCAGACTTATTCAATCGTAACGGATGAGGAAGGTAAAGGATCACTTGTTTTAAACAATGAAAACCCTGGAACATACAATGTCTATGTTTTATATAACGGAAGCGCAAGCTACAGTGCATGCCAAGCTTCACAAACAATAACTATTGAAGAAGGTACTGCATCAAATACAAATTCAACTACAGGCAATTCAAGTGCAGGTACTTCATTATATAATGGACAAGCATCCAATTCCTCAAATCTACATTATGACAG
>OMSA01000027.1 GCA_900313645.1 uncultured Methanobrevibacter sp. | reverse complement strand
AACAATGAAAGCAGGAATAATAAAGTAAACGATTGAGACAATACAATTATTGAAACCGGTGATGAAATTATCCCACCATGAAAACTCAGGAACTTCACTGTCCTGATCAATTCCGGATTTGATAACACTTATCAGATAACCGGACAATATCCATCCGATTAACATTGCAATAACACCAGCTAGTCCTCCCCACATAAAGCATTCAGGGCTAACAAGTCCCAATGCATATGTTACTGCTCCTCCAACAGATAAAACGCCTGCCACAATGGAGAGAACAACATAAATTAACAATACTTGTATATTTTGTGATGGAAATACAAAAGCATCTTTGATTATTTCTATTACATCCATTTTAACACCTCTAAAAATATTTTGTGTAAAACTTAATTATTCAAACTCAAAAAAAATTAAAAAATGAGAGATGAACTCTCATGGTGTTTTCTTACCTTCCAGCCGTAGTATCAATAGGAATACAATACCCATCAGAATCGCAGTTACATGCATTACGAATGCCATAGCATCCTGAAGAATGCTGTCGACAATATTCATAACAAGATTGTCTGATTTGATATCATTTATACTACCCACTTTTTGGAAGTAGTCATAAATTCCTTGTTCGTATTGTGGGTCTCCTGAGTGATCAGGCGCATATACATCAACAGCGTGACTGATACCACCCATAAATCCAAGAATTAGAATAATACCAATAATTGCTGTACCCATTGATTCACCTAATGACTGACCGGTTGAAGTAATACCGGATGCGTTGTTTTGACCCTCTTTAGGAATATTGATTAATGCAACATCCACACTTAAAGCCATTGCGAAACCAAGACCTGCACCTAATACGAACAGACCTGGCATTAAGTCCAACATTGATGTGTTCAGTCTGAATTGATAGCTTAAAATCAGACATCCTATAATTGCTATAATACTTCCTATAGCCATGAGCTTCTTATGACCGATTTTAGCAGCAAGACTTGGAGCCGCTATTGCGAAAATAAGTAAACCGATAGTCAACGGAAGTGTGGTTAAACCTGTATCGAATGCATTTAACTGCAATACACTTTGCAAGAAGAGGGAAATCGCAAACAATGCCCCACCCATTGAAAGGTAAGCCAATAACATGACTAGAGTTCCGACACGTAAATTTCTGTCTTTGAATAAGTCCATATCGAGCAATGGCACATCGCCTTTTCTTTTTCTTTTGACTTCGTAGAATGCAAATAATGCCAATGCAATTAATCCTAAAACAATTACAACTACACTGGAAGTAATATCTTTAGACAGTGATAAAATACCTAATACTAATAAAACAAGACCTATAAAGGAAATTATAGAACCGGTAATATCCAAATCGCTTCTGGATTCGGTAGGAGCGAAATCAGGTATTCTATTTCTCAATATTAAAATAATGAACACGATTACTAATTCACATGCAAATCCGTATCTCCAACTTAGGAATGTTGTCATAACTCCTCCGAAGAGCGGACCTACAGCCGCAGCACTTGCACCCATTACACCTACAATTGCCAAAGCAACTGTACGTCTTTCGCCTGAATATGTTCCACTGATAATGGAAACGGTAGCAGGTAACATTAATGCTCCAGCAACACCTTCAATTGCAGCCCAACCAATAAATAACATTAGAGCGCTAGAACTTATTGCTGCTGTGAATGTACCAAGACCATAAAGTGCAGTACCAATTAAAAACAGTTTCTTTTTACCAACTATATCCTGAAGCTTTGCACTCAGCAGCATGAATGCGGCTGTGATGAGAGTATAAAATGACATGGTCATCTGAATGGTGCCCACATCAGTATTCAAATCAGCAACCAACGAGTGGAATCCAAGAATGTTCCTTAATTGTTTCATTCATTTTTGTTATCCTCCACAATATTATCAATTTAATATATAAAATAGAAATGACTGAATAATGTCATGTCCCCTAATTGGATATATTAAATAATTTATATCCTAGTATTATTTTTTCTTTTTATTGTTTTATATAGTTTTGTGACATTTTCAAGGCACTTTCAAAAACCTGAAGTATTTTTACCAATCATTTGCCACCACCCAAGTTTCTTTTATTTTTCAACTCAAAACCTCCAGAAATACCACCTTCAGTTTAATATATGTTAAAAATATCTGCCAATTTATGAAATCAGCCTGTTTTAATTTGATTTTAATATTACCTATTTTTAGCCAATTATTTCACAAAACAATTGTCGAACGTTTATTTAAAATCTGTTTGAAAAGTGAAATTAACAAACTGTCCGTTAAGATTTTAAAAAGCATAACAGCCCTTCTTTCAATTTTAAGGCTTTCCCTAAAACTATTTATATTCTTAATTAACATAATCTATAATATATTACGTTTATATTGCAGGAGATTTCCATCAAAAAATACCGGAAGGTTTGGAATTTATCTTCTTTTGTCAGTTCTTATGGTAGGATTTGCCATTGGAGGATTCTTCACAAATGCATTGGGAGTGATTGATGGTGAGAATTATCTGCTTGGAGGAATGTATCTTATAATTTCTCTGATGATTGGATTTTTAATTGCCGGTTATCACATCAAGGTTATAAAATCCGGTATTGAACATGACGAAGAGGTTCCCGTTTTTGAATTGTATAAAGATTTCATGACAGGTTTTGACAATACTGTTGTTTTACTATTTTACTCCATAATTCCTGCATTAATTGTTTTGCTTGTAGCGCTCGATACAAATCTTTTCGCCAATGCAATAGCTGTCATTCAGGAAGTTATTTACCAAACATTCAACGTTTACTTTATGGGCAGTTCCACATATCTTGCAGCCACTGCAATAACTTATGCATTTGAAAAATTTGTTGGATCTTTAGCTATAACCGTTACTGTCGCAGTAATTTTATTTGCAATCTTTTTTGTTATAGAGAGCATGGCAGAAGCAAGGCTGGCAAATACTGGCAGTTTAAAAGAAGCTTTAAATATTTTTGAAGCTATAAAAGACATAACAAGAATCGGTGTGGGCAGAGTAATACTATTAATCCTGTTCCTCTTTTTAGTTATTGCAGTAATTGATATTATTTTCATAGCTGTCTTGAGTTATTTCCCATTCCTATTATCAGTTATTTATATTGTAATTACTCCATACCTTGCATTGTTTACTCAAAGAGCTCTTGGATTGTTATACTCAGAAATTACTTAAAATTTAAATATTATTTTATTAATATATATTAATTAGTTTAAAAAGGATGTTAATATGGATATAACAGAAATAATTAAAAATGCTTTAATATTTCCATCAAAAAACCTGGAAACATTATCAATATATGCCATCTTCACACTATTGGCTGCAGCATTTACTTTTCAGGGAATAGTGACATTGATATTGGGAATTTTTGATTTGAAAAATTTGATTATAGGTGGCGTATATATTGCAATTGCAATTATAATCGGATTTATTACACGCGGGATTTCAATTGAATGTATTAAAACAGGAATCGACCTTGAGGAAAAGTTTCCTGATTTCAAATGGTGGAGTAGTCTCACTACAGGTGTTAACAAGATTGTTATTACAGTATTCTACTTTTTAATACCTGCATTGATTGCAGTATTTATAGCATTAATCACAGATGTAGTCGGCAACATTCTAAATGTCTTTGATGCAATAGCCCTAGAGGCTTCCACTCTATTTATGGGAACTTATGAAAATGCGGTATCCATAGCATCATTCCAGTTATTTGCTTCATTAGCCATTACAATTTCTGCCGCTTTAATCATATTTCTAATCTTTTCATTCTTCCAGGCTATGGCCGAAGCAAGATATGCACATACAGGCAGTTTAAAAAAGGCTTTAAACCTTATTGGGTCTATAAGGGACATTTCAAGAATTGGTGTAGGTAAGTTAGTCATATTATCAGTATTGATTTTTGTGATAGTCACCTTCATTGAAGGTATCTTAGCCCTGGTCTTTGATCATTTATTTGTTTTATCCATTCTAACTATCGTAATAACACCATACCTTGCTTTATTCGCTCAAAGAGCCCTTGGATTATTATATTCAGATATAGTTTAATAATATTTAAATAATTAAACTAACAATTTATACACATAAAAGGGTGATAAAAATGAGCGATGACATCAAAAAACAGTTAGCCCAAGCCAAAAAAAATTACCAAAACAAAGACTATGAGGGCGCAAAAGACCTCTATGAAACACTTTACAACCAGAAACCTGAATCATTTACAATATGGGACAAACGCTTCTACAGCTGGGCGCTATATCAGCTATACGTCAAAAATCCTGATGATGAAACCAGTTTGCTTGAAGCCGTTGACATGATAACCGAGCTGGTGGCCCAGGAAGACCACTCCCAAAAGGACGGGGTGTGCGCATACACCATGTCCGTGATGAAACTTCTCGATTACCTCTACAAAAAGCATGATTATGCAAATCTGCTAATCTGGGCAGACAATTTGAATCCTGATTTTTTAAGTACCAAAACATCCAAATTCACAACAAATGACGGCAGGGAAGTCACAACCGCATCAAACAAGGAAAAATATTACAACTGGACTTCAAAGTCATATCAGGAAGTTGAAGACTACGACATGTGCCTTGAAGTTTCAAAAAAGGCGCTTGAAGAGCTTACATCATTTACAAACAACAGCGATGTCTGGTTTAAATGGAGAATTGCAAGGTCCCTTAGAGAAATTGGCGAATACGGCGAAGCCATCGAATATCTAAAAGACATCTATAAAACCAAAAAGGACTGGTTTATCAGATGGGAACTTGCTGAAAACTATTTCTTTGAAGGTGACCATGAAAAATCACTTGAATATGCAGTTTCTGCAGCCCTAAGTCACGGTGACAGCGATAAAAAAATCAAATTATACTCACTTCTTGAAGATCTGCTTGAAGACGATGATCCGGAAATCGCCCTTAAGCATTCCTATCTGATTTATTCCATCAGACTGCATAACGAATGGGGAATTGACGAGGAACTTGAAGAGAAAATCGAATCCGCAGGTCTTGACACCCAAAACACCGAATACTGGAAAATTGAAAAAGAGCTTAAAGGATACTGGAAAGATTTGAAATTCAAGCACCAGCAGCCTAACTACGGCATCATTTCAAGAATATTTCCTCACGGAAAAACCGGATTTGTCAAAAGAGATGACGGAGAATCATTCTTTTTCAACGGATTTGAATTTAAAGGAGATCCAAACAAATACCGTGAAAACGTGAAGGTCAGCTTTTATCTTGAAGAAGGCTATGACCGCAAGAAAAATGAAGTTAAGATGAATGCAGTAAACATTGTTGACTTATAGATTCCTATGGATAGAAGAAATATTTTGATAATTGTCAATCTGGCAATTGTTATTTTGGAGATAATCGGATTTGCGCTTGTCTTTAAGGAACTGGGCACAGACGCATTCATATACTATACCGAAGACAGCAATCTGATTCTGCTTATTTCTTCTTTAGTCTTTTTAGCATATGCTTTTCTAAAAAAAGACCTTCCGTCATGGTTTAAGACATTACGATTTACAGCAGTCGTTTCAACCACACTGACATTCATCATTGTCATAACAGTGCTGTCATGGATGACAGACTGGGGCTTATTTAACCTGCTATTCCAGGGTTCAATGCTCTATCACCATACGCTATGCCCATTAGCTGCAATAATTTCCTTTGTATGCCTTGAAAAATACGATAATCTAAATGCATTAACCGGAGTGATTTTCACACTGCTTTATGCAATAGTCATCATTCCGTTAAATATTTTAGAAAAAGTAATCGGTCCGTATCCATTTTTAATGGTGAATACACAGCCTGTTTTGGAAACTGTATTCTGGATAGTTGCAATATTTCTGATAACCTATGCAATTGCATTAGTATTAAAAAAAGGTAATGGAAAAGTAATTATCTAATTACTTCCACAATCATATCTAAGTTTTCGGATTGGAGAATATCCACTTTTTTACCGGATGCTCCAACAATCTCTTTTTTGATATTTAACATATCTTCCGGAACTACAATATCGCCGACGGCAAGTTCATGGTTTTGCTCTAATACAGAACCGATTTCATCGATATCAGTTGATTTTAGATAACCTATGATTTTACCTGCATCCGCCTTGAATGTAGGTCCGATTTTGGACATGTCAGGTTCCACTTCAATGATTTTTTCATGAACTTCTGGTTTTCCAGAGCTGATTGCCAGATTATTGATTTTCAGGGTTCCCTTAATGTCCGCATCAAACTGATTGAATACGTCAACCAAATCGTCATCGGAAGTGTAGACATTGACCTCAGCAAGTTCCGCATTTAACGGGATTTTTGAAGCGGATTTGAACCTTCTGACCTCATCAATCAATTCAACTGTAGTTTCTCCTTTTGTTTCCATTTCTTCACTTATGAGCTCATCATATACTTCAGGCCATAGTGTGGTATGAATTGACTCATCTGAGAAGTACTGATAAACCTCTTCGGTAAAGAACGGTGCTATAGGAGCGAGTAATTTCAATGAAGTTTCAACAACTGTTCTTAAGGTGTATTTTGCAGCTTTTCTGGATTCGTCTGAAACATCAGTGTAAAGCCTGTATTTTACAGCCTCAATGTATTCGTCACAGAAATCGTGCCAGAAGAAACGCTCGATTGGAGTGATAGTCTGAGCAAAGTTATACTCTTCAAACGCCTTATCAACAGTAATGTTGAGATTATTGAGTTTTGATAAAATCCATAAGTCAAGCGGTCCGAGGTTATCTTTTACCTCATCATATGAGACTTCCTCATCGAAAATCTGCATACTGATGAATCTGAATGCATTCCAGAATTTTCTTAAAAATCTGTATCCGTGCTTGATGTCCTTCCAGTCAAATATTACATCAGATCCAGGAACGCTGTTTGCAGCCCAAGTTCTTAGAGGGTCTGCACCGTATTTTTCGATTACCTCTTCAGGTCCGACTACAAATTCAGGTCTTGATTTGGACATTTTGTTTCCGTCCTCACCGAATACCATACCGTTGATTACGATATCGTCAAACGGTTTCTGTCCGGTTAAAGCTATACAGCGTAAAGTGGTATAGAATGCCCATGTACGTATGATATCATGTCCTTGCGGACGTATGTTTGATGGGAAATGATTTACATAATCCTCATCAGGCCATCCTGCAATGGACAGTGGTGAAATTGATGAATCCATCCATGTGTCTAAAACATCCACTTCAGGTATGAACTCTTCGCATCCGCATTCGCATGCGTGTTTGGGTTTGTCAACTGTTGGATCAACAGGCAAGTCTTCAATTTCAGGTAAGATTACTTTTCGGCAGTCCTTACAGTACCATACAGGAATTGGAGTTGCAAATATTCTTTGTCTTGAGATGCACCAGTCCCATTCCATGGAATCCGCCCAGTTCACCATACGGGATTTCATGTGTTCAGGCACCCATTTCATCTCATCTGCTGCGGTTTTGGTCTTTTCAATCAAATCACGTACAGCTACAAACCACTGTTCTTTAAGAAGAATTTCCACAGGAGTTTTACATCTCCAGCATTGTCCGACATTCTGGTCTACCTCCTCTTTTTTAAGCAGGTAGCCTTCGCTGTCCAAGTCTTCGATGGTCTGTTTTTTACAGCTTTGAAGGTCCATTCCCTCATATCTTCCGGCAGCCTCAGTAAGAGTACCGTCATCATTCATGACATCAATGACTTCAAGATTGTACTTCTGAACCCAGCTTACGTCAGTCTTGTCCCCGAATGTACAAATCATTACTGCACCTGTACCGAATTCAGGGTCAACCTCTTCATCAGCAATGATTTTTACTTTCTGATGTGAAAGAGGAACTTCAACGTATTTTCCTAAAAGGTGAGTGTATCTTTCATCTTCAGGGTGAATTACAACTGCAACACATGCAGACATCAGTTCAGGTCTTGTTGTTGCAATGAGAATACCTTCATCCTTAGGATCTGCCTGTTTTCCTGAAGTCTGGGATGATTTGATATCATCATATGAATCTTCAACTGCAGGAGGGAAGTTTACATAGTTTAAAAATGTAGTGTTATCAGAATATTCAACTTCTGCAAATGCAATAGCTGTCTGGCAGCGAGGACACCAGTTTACAGGGTGTTTTCCCTGATAAATAAGTCCATCCTCATACATTTTCAAAAAGGAGTACTGGGTTCTTCTCATGTACTCAGGATTCATTGTAACGAACTCGCGGGTCCAGTCCTGTGAATAACCCATTGCTTTCATGTCCTTTTTCATGCTTGCAATGTTTTTGGTGGTCAAATCAATACAGTACTCTCTGAACTTGGCTCTTGAAACGTCGTTTTTCTTGATTCCATGAGTTTCTTCAACTTTAACTTCAGTTGGAAGACCGTGACAGTCCCATCCCTGTGGGAATAAAACGTCAAATCCTTTCTGTCTTCTGTATCTTGCATTCATATCAATATAAACCCAATTCAGTACGTGGCCCAAGTGAATGGCACCTGTTGGGTATGGTGGGGGAGTGTCAATAACATATCTCGGACGGGAACCATCTCCAATGTATTTGTAGATGTTTTCATCTTCCCATTTCTGCTCCCATTCTTTTTCCTTTTTAAAATCATAGTCTTTAGGAATTTCTTCTTTTGGCATATATTTTCTCCTAGTAAATGTAAGTAAGAATAATATTATTAATTATGTTTCTTATTATTTAAAAAAGTAATTATGAAATCCCGAATTCAGCAGGAATTGAAAACAGTTAATAGTTAACTATATTATATAATAAAATCAAATTATTAATATTATCAAAAATAGGACTGTGTATAAAAATGGAATTGTTATGGTTTTATGTTGCAATTGTATTGGCATTAAGTGATGTATTGCACACCACCCTGATGTGGAAAGTCTTCAACAACTTTTATATCATACTGGGAGGTCTGATTCAGCAATCCACTCATTCAACATGGCAGACCTGGTTATCCCATGAAGTAATGGAAGCAGGTTTTCATTTCATTGTATTGTCAATGATCTTTTTGAATCCGGTTATTGGAATACAGGCAGCCCTAGTTCATTTTGTAATAGACGTTACCCATACCATTCTGATACGGGACATGGGTGAATTAGAACATAGAGCTCTTCATTTTGCAATTGAATCTCTATTTTTCATGCTTATTTATGGATTATAAAAATATTTAATGGAGTTATTAAATGCCAGTTATAACATTCAAATATGAAGATTTAAAAGATTTAGGAATTGATATGGAAAAAGATGAATTGATTGACACCTTGCCGATGATGTCCAGCGATATTGAGGACTTTGACGATGAGGAAATCAAAGTGGAATTCTTCCCGAACCGTCCGGACAACCTGTCTGTTGAAGGTGTTGCTAGATCTTTTAAGGGATTTATCGGTCAGGAAATCGGCCTTCCGGATTACAAGGTAGTTCCTTCAAACGAAGAGGTTAGCGTTGAAGCTGAAGTTGCCGAAATCAGACCGTACATTGGATTTGCAAAAATTGACAATGTCGATTTTACTGGCGATAAACTCAAATACATCATGGATTTCCAGGAAAACCTTCATTGGGTAATCGGAAGGGACAGAAAGAAAGTTGCAATAGGTATCCATAATGCAGATGTCGTAAACGCTCCATTCAAATATATTGCAACCCCTAAAGATGCCAATGCATTCGTTCCTTTGGAAAAGGACAGTGAAATGACTCCAGATGAAATCCTAAAAGAACATGACAAAGGTAAAGATTACGCTCATTTAATTGAAAACTTTGATAAATATCCTTTAATTTTAGATAAGGACGATAACGTATTGTCAATGCCTCCAATCATCAATGGAGAGTTGACAAAAATCAAGGAAGATACCAAAAACATTATTGTTGACGTTACAGGTACTGACGAAAGGGCAGTAAACCAGGCACTCAACATTATCTGCTGCTCATTTGCAGAAGTCGGAGGACAGATCAAATCAATGGACGTCAAATATGAAGACAAAACCATTACCTCACCTGATTTGACTCCGCAGGAGATGAACGTTCATGTATCCACTGCCAATGAGCTCATTGGAGGAACCGACCTAAACGCAGATGACATTAAAGGACTGCTTGAAAAAGCACGTTTTGACGCTGAAATCATTGATGAAAATACCGTGAAGGCAATCATTCCTGCTTACAGAGTGGACATTCTTCATGAAGTCGATATCGTGGAAAACATTGCTGTTCAGTATCACATCAATTCCGTTGAAGCTAAACTTCCTGAAATCAATACTGTCGCTTATGAAAACAACTGGTTCAGCGCAGAATCAACCATCCGTGAAGTCATGATCGGCTTAGGCTTCCAGGAAATAATGAGTCTCATGCTTACAAGTGAAGAGGCACACTACGAAAAAATGAACCAGGAAGAAAAACCTCACGTTCAGGTTGCAAGACCTATTACCATCGACAGAACCATGATTAGAACAAGTCTTATCAACAGCCTAATGGAATTTCTGGAAGACAACAAGCACGAGGACCTCCCTCAGAAAATATTCGAAATAGGAGATGTCCTATACCTTGACGATACTAAAGAAAACAAGACAGTCTCTTCCAAAAAACTGGCTGCGGTAATATGTCATTCTACTGCAAACTTCACTGAAATAAAATCTGTCGTCACCAGCGTTTTATCCAACCTCGGATACAGCATGGAAATTAAAGACAGCCAAAACAAGACATTCATTGAAGGAAGGGCAGCTGACGTAAAAGGCATGTCCGATGCAGGTTCAATTGAAGGATTCTTCGGTGAAGTGTCACCTGAAGTTATTACCAACTTCACACTCGAATATCCGGTTATCGCATTTGAAATTGAATTTATCAACAAATAGATTCTTTTTCAATACCACAATTTTCTCATTTGTGTTTCCATCTGTGAGTAATTATTCACATCCGGAGAAGTACCATAATGATTGAAGATAACTATCAAAATAAGTAAGATTATAATTACTGCTATTAAAATTATGGTCCATTTTTTCAATTTAATGCCTTCATCTAAAAAAAATTAAGTTAATCAAGCAGATTAGCTACATCTTCACCCTTAGATGTTAATCTGTAGACTCTGTTTTTACGTTTCTCTTCATTGATGCACTCGGCAACACCACATTCCTTAAGTTCCCTCAAAACCTTGGAAATATGGTTTGACCTGATTCCTATATCCTCGGCCAGATCGGTGGGAATTTTATTGGACTTATTTAAAGACTTGACTGATTTTTCCCGATAGGAAGAGCTAATTACATATCCATAAACTTTTAAGGTTTCATCATCCATAATCTATCACTCAAATAATCACATTTTAATAACTTGATAATATATTATTCACCAATTATTGTTAAAGTTATTGTTCTGTTGGTTCTTGGCCCGTCAAGTTCTATAAAAAATACTGACTGCCATGTGCCCAAATCCAGCCTGAAATCCTTTATAGGCAGGCATTCACTTGATGAGAGCAAAAATGATTTTAAGTGTGATTTTGCATTATCATCAATTCTGTCATGCTCATAGCTGAATGAATCAGAAATCAGATTATTTAAACTGAATTCCAAATCCCTTAAAAGGCCGGATTCGTTTTCATTGACCACAATAGCGGATGTTGAATGCCTTGAAAAAATAGAGATGATTCCTTTTTCAACATCAATCAGTTCGTTGATTTGAGATGTGATGTCAATTACTTCAAAGCTTTTAGCCGTATCTATTTTTAAAGAGTGTGATTTGACTGTCATAAAAAAAGAGTTAGAGATATTGAATCTCCTAATAATATCTGTTTTTTCTCTCAATAGCTGTGTAAATAATAAATAGACCAATGATTATCATGACAATCTGTGGAAATACAGCTGCAATTATTGCAGGAATAACTCCCAGGTTTACCAGTAACCATAAAACGCCATAAATTATAATTATTACACCAAATACTATTGCAATCTTGTATATCAAGTCTCTTATATCTGGAATATCAAACATAGGCATTATATCACTACAGTTCTTTAGTTCCGTCATCAGTTCCGATAATTACCTTATCAACCATCTGTGAAAATATTCCGTTTTCAACAACGCCCGGAATTGAGTTTAAGTCAATTTCAAGATGTGCAGGTGATTCGATTTTATCGAATTTGGCATCAATGACGAAATTTCCGTTGTCTGTTATTACAGGACCGTCCTTTCTTTGAGCCATCCTAATCTCACAGCTGGCGCCCATATCCTCAAGGGCTTTGATAACCATTCTTGACGCATCAGGGAGTACCTCTACAGGCACAGGAAATGCTCCCAGTGATTCAACCACTTTAGACTCGTCCACAATGACTATGAACTGATCTGCAGCATAATCAACAATCTTTTCTTTTGTATGTGCCGCACCGCCTCCTTTAATGAGGTTGAATTCACGGTCGACTTCGTCGGCTCCGTCAACGGACAAATCAATATCATGCTCTTCTAAAGTAGTTATCGGAATATTCCACTGTTTGGCAATCAGCAATGACTGAAATGAAGTTGGAATTCCCATTACTTTAATTCCTTCCTCTTTAATCCTCATTCCTACCTTTTCAATGAAAAAATGGGTTGTTGAACCTGTTCCAAGTCCTAAAACCATTCCATCCTTAACGTATTCTGCAGCCTTGTATCCTGCATTTTTTTTAGAAGAAGTGTTGCTACTAGTATCTTTCATTTAAATCACAAATCCCAATGTCAATTTATTAAGTTTATAACCTTTTTTGCATTCCTCTTTATGTTTTCCTTCGTTGCCTAAAACTATGCATTTGTCGTTTTCAACCAGTCCGTCAGGAAAACACAAATCATGAAAATCACAGTTTTCATCACATTCAGGAGCGTTATATGTAAAAGTGGATCCTTCAAAAATATTTTTTGAAGCGGTTAAAATACTTATTTTGGCCCTGTCGATTTCTACTGGAATTACCTTGCCTTCAGCGTGTACTGGACATTTCTGTTCGTTATCCTTTACCTCAGTGATGACATATTTTCTGTTAGGCTCCAAACTGCCAAGACAAGAGGATTTGAATCTGCAGTTTTCACATTCTTCGGCAGGTCCGAGATAGATGAACTCCTGACCTTCCTTTGCCAAATCCTTACCTATCAGTGTAATCATTAAATCACCTCGGTTTTATAGGCCAACTCATATGCGGCTTCTTTGGAAATTCCATTGTCGCCTAAAATAGTGTATCTCTCAGGTCTGATTTTATGAGCCATAACCAGTGCATCAATAATATCTTCATCAGCAATTCCCAATTCTTTTGCAGTTGTTGGAGCCTGAACGGCCTTTAAGGAATTTCTGATTTCTTTCCAGTTTCCTCCATGAAGATACATCATCATTATTGTACCGATACCGCACTGCTCACCGTGAAGGGCAGGCTTGTCAAGAATCTTATCAAGAGCGTGTGAGAATAAATGCTCTGATCCGCTTGCAGGACGACTGGAGCCTGCGATGCTAATAGCCATTCCTCCACTGAAAAGTGATTTCATAACTATTCTTGCACTAGGTTCAAGGTTCGGTTTGATATTTGCGATATTGTCGGTAATGAGATGAGCTGACATTATTGACAATGCCGCTGCTGATTCGGAAAATGATTCGTTTTTAAGTCTGTGAGCCAGTTCCCAGTCCTTGATAGCTGTGAAGTTGGCTATCAAATCAGCACATCCTGCTGCAAGCAGTCTGAATGGAGACTGTGCGAGCACTTCAGAATCTGCTATAACTGCAATAGGAGAATGTGCAGCCACTGAAATTGAAGTGTCAGGATTTTTTATTGATGCCATAGGAGATACAATACCGTCATGTGAAGCGGTTGTTGGCATTGAAACAAAATATACGCCCTGGCTGTATGAAGATAATTTAGCTACATCAATAACTTTTCCTCCACCCACACCTAAAACGGTTGTGTCAGGTGTGATTAATTCTTCTACTTGAGATATTGATTCTTCTGATGCATTGTTTACCTTAATTACATCATACTCAATATTTTCGCTTTCAAGGCTTTCTATTACTGGTTTAGCACCTACATCATAGGTATGCTCACCGGTAACAATCAAAATCTTTTTATCTAAATGCAATGATTTACA
>OMSA01000115.1 GCA_900313645.1 uncultured Methanobrevibacter sp. | reverse complement strand
GTTTTTAAATCAACTGAATGAATAAGATAATAGTCTATAGAATCCCTTTGAAGCCTTTTTAACTGCTCATCTAAGAAGTATTCCATATCATCATACTTTCTTACATGGATTGATGGTAATTTGGTGGATATTTTAACTTTGTCTTTGTATTCGCCCTGAAGGATTTCTCCTAAAAACTTTTCGCTGTCCCCATACAAATATGCAGTGTCTATAAAATTAACTCCTCTGTCTATTGCATAATATATTAGCTCGGAAGCTTTGTCTCTATCTATTTTGCCGTTTTTTAAAGGCAATCTCATTGCTCCAAAACCCAATGGAGAAACTTCATCGCCTGTTTTTCTGATTAGTCTGTTTTGCATTTTATCTTCTTAGGGTTCTGATGATCTTATCAATGACGATCTTGATTAATACCCCAACACCATGAGTTACAGGCCCTTTAGTTGAGGAATTTTCAACATCATAGCGAACTGTTATTGGAACTTCAAGTATTTTCAAATTATTTTCAGCCGCATCAGCAAGCATTTCACTTTCAATACCAAAACCAGTATCCCTGAACCTATAACAGTCAATAGTCTTTCCATTGAACGCTCTAAAACCGCTTTGAGAATCAGTTACATGAGTTCCAGAGGTGATGTTGGTGGCAATATCCAAAACTCTTTGACCGACACGCCTGTATGCCGGTGTTTCATCATCAAAACCGTCCAGATATCTGCTACCATTGACCAAATCGGCCCTGCCTTCACGAATCGGCGCCATCAGTTTAGGTATCTCATCAGGATTATGCTGTCCGTCACCATCAATGGTAACAACAATATCATAACCTGAAACCTCACCGAAAGCGTCTTTCAGTGAAACGCCCTTACCTAGATTATTGTAATGTTTAATTACCCTTGCACCGGCATCCTTGGCGATTCTTAACGTGTTGTCAGTTGACCCGTCATCAATTACAAGAACATCATCGGCATACCTCAGTGACCTTTTAACGATTGCACTAATAGCTGCCTCTTCATTCAATGCAGGGATAATTACAATAGATTTCATATTTATTCAATTCTGTAGTAATCTTTCATCCATTCCACAGTTCTTTTAATACCTTCTTCAGGCGGAACTTGAGGGTCATGTTTTAAATCACGAATAGCTTTTGAAAAATCAATAGTTTTAACTTTTGTTGTGAATTCCTCAGCAGGAGTATAGGTGACAAGTGAGTCGTCAACTCCGACAGCATCAAGAACCATATCGGAATATTGCTTGATATCCCTTTCCCATTCCTGTTTACTTCCGACATTGTAAACTTCACCCGGAATGAAATTGTCAACGATGTTTGCAAAAGTTCTTACAGTATCCTCAACATAGTCGATGATTCTTTTGTGACCCATATGGACAGAATAAGGAAGTCCATGTAAAGCTTTATAGATAAAAATTGGTATGAAACCTTTATATGGAGAATAAGCTTCATGAGGTCCGTAACAGTTTACAGGCCTTACACGTACTGTTTCGGTTCCAAACATGGTTGCTGAGTTCATGCACATTAGCTCTCCGGCCCATTTGGAAATTGCATAATCGTTCATTTGATAGGTCTGAGAAATAGGGACGTTTTCCATTACGTCTTCAGACATTATTCCTTCATAATCCCCGTAAACTTCAGCGGATGAAAATGAAATCATTCTGAAGTCCAGTTTTTCCTGAAGGCGTATCATGTTCTTAAGACCTATGACATTTGTCTCCCAGAGGTTTTCATAATATCCTTCACCATTCCATCTGCCGTATTCTGCAGCCAAATGGTAAACGTAATCAAATTTATCGTTATCATCAAATATTCTTTCCATCTGACGGTAATTCCTGACATCGCCTCTAACATAATCAGAGTATGAATCAGAATATAAGTCAGCTTCCCCTTCATGGTGAAGCAAATCCACAGCCAGAACTTCATGGCCTCTGCTTCTTAATTCGTTTACAAGATTAGTACCAATAAATCCGCTACCACCAGTTACTAAAATTCTTTGAGTTTCCATATTATGCCTCTTTAATCATTTCTTTCATATAATTAATCAGATCCTCTTTTGATTCAGGATCATCCATCGCAAATTCTATTGAAGTTTTCAACCATTCAAACCTGTTTCCGATATCATAGGTTTTTCCTTCGAATGCCACACCGTAAATCGCATCCAATTTGGATAATGCGTCGGTAAGCTGGATTTCGCCACCTATACCAGGTTCGGTTTCATCAATTTTATCAAAAATATCAGGTGATAATACATAACGGCCCATAATAGCAAGATTTGATGGTGCCTGATGGGCTAATGGTTTTTCAACAAGTTTTTCAATGTTATAAACGTCCTTTTCGACTTCCTGGCCTTTAATAATACCATACCTTTCCACCTTTTCGTATGGAACTTTTTCTATTGAAATTGCAGAAGCATCATATTTATTATAGACATCAATCAATTGCTTGGTACATGGAGTTTTAGCTTTGGTAATTGAATCTCCCAAAAGCACAGCAAACGGTTCGCCACCGATATGCTTTTTAGCACAATATATTGCATCTCCGAGACCTTTCTGTTCTTTTTGTCTTACATAACAGATATCTGCCAAATCAGTGATTGCACGAACTTGCTTTAAACGGTCGTCTTTACCGGCATTAAGCAAAGTCTGTTCAAGTTCAAAAGACTTGTCAAAATGGTCTTCAATTGACCTTTTATTTCTACCGGTAACAATCAGAATATCATCAATACCTGAAGCCACAGCTTCTTCAATAACATATTGAATAGTCGGTTTATCATAAACAGGCAACATTTCTTTAGGTTGTGCTTTAGTAGCAGGCAAAAACCTTGTTCCGAAACCTGCCGCTGGAATTACAGCTTTCATAATTTATCACCTAATCAAGTTTATATTAATTATAAATATTGTCCTGATTGTTTAAATATATTTAGTAAAATAATTAAAAAGAATTGATAAAATCAGCAATGAAATATTTTAGAAAAATAGTTTATATAAATGGTGCGGGGGACGGGACTTGAACCCGCGAAGGGACTGACCCACTAGGCCCTCAACCTAGCGCCTTTGACCGCTCGACCACCCCCGCAAAATTACAAAAGTAGATATTAAAAAATATATTTATTAAATTATATATAGTTAACGATTTTTAACATAATTCTATAGTAATATCCATAACCTTTTCATTTTTTAAATCTTCAATCAATGATGCATCAAGGTCCCTTGCAGCCTTATCTGCCTTAATCATCAGTGTCCTTGAACAGGTAAAATCGCTGGTTCTGCAGACAATATCGGTTGGATGGGTCAATGTCAAGTCCTCATGGCCCCATCCGATGATTTCATCATGCCCATTTTCAGTATCCAAAATGACCTTAATTTGAGTATTGGAATCAGCTACTTTTGATTTGAACTCCTCAGGAAAATTTAACATTGACTGATCGGCAGACGTGCCCACAATACAGTCCGCTGTTGGACCTATCTCAACATCCTTTGTTATCTCAAAAGTGGATTTGTGAAGAGATGTGACATTCTTATGGCCTTTGCTTTTAAGTTTAAAAATCATGATTATATTTTGGGTTGAAAAAACTAATAAATATTATCAAAAATAGGGCAAAGTTCGACATCAAAATAAATGAAATAATAGGCAATAATTTTAATAAGCATGAATCAAATCACAAAAATAATAAAGGCTATGAGTAAGTAGAACAAACCTTCTTATTAAAAATATAATTAAAAGTATGGAAATCTACATGAAAACATTATTTTGCTTTAATTATGCTTGTAACAATTGATTTTCCATATACTGTATAAACCTTATATGTGCCCTTTTTCAATTTCAACAGGATGTTAATGCCAGCCAAACCGTTTGCATTGGTTTTGGCAGTGTATGTTTTACCATTAATCTTGAAAGTTATTTTTTTACCTTTAAGAGCTATGCCTTTTGAATTGACAAGTTTTGCCATGAACCTTGTCTTTTTGGTTTTTTTGTCTGATGTGATTTTGGT